>JBDKGH010000104.1:0-9058 GCA_039798265.1 Bacteroidota bacterium
TATATACGTCTGCTCCTTTGGTCATACACAGCGAAGTCATATAGCCTCCGTAGCTCCAGCCTTGCATGCCTATGCGCGAAGCATCTACATATTTCTGTTGACCGAGGTAAGTAGCCAAGTCAATGAAGTCTTCGGTTTCTAGTTTGCCCAAATTCATATAGGTCGAATGCTTGAATTTGCGACCACGGTATTGTGTGCCGCGTGGATCGCAACTCACCACGATGTAACCCATTTCGCAAAGCATCTGATGCCAGAGGTAATTGCGTCCATCCCATGAGTTAGAAACGGTGTTGCGACCAGGACCACCATAAATGGCTACGAGTACAGGGTATTTTTTGCCTTCCTCAAAGTTGCTAGGCTTCATGATCCAACAATTGAGGTCAATATTCTCACGATTAGGGAAGGTGAAAAATTCTTTCTTCGTGAGGTCGTATTTTTTCAAGTTGCTCTTTAGCGTTTCATTGGCTTTTAATACGCGGATTTCTTCTCCTTTGTTGTTGCATAAAGTAGTAACAGGAGGTGTGTTGGCTGTACTGAAGGTGATGATGGCATACTTCATTCCTTTGCTAAAGGAGGCATCGTATGTACCGCCTAACTTGCCGAGTGGCGAGGTCTTGCGGTTTTTCATATTCAGCACATACAGGTGTTTTTCTGTTGCTCCTCGTTCACTGCTGCTGTAGTACAGTTGGCCTTTGGTTTCATCAGCTCCGTAGTAGTCGATCACATCCCATTCACCTTTGGTCAATTGGTTCACCACATTTCCGTTGAGGTCAAATTGCCACAAATGATTGTATCCATCGCGCTCGCTGGTCCAAAGGAAGGTGTTTCCATCGTTGAGGAAAACGAGGTTGTCGCTGATGTCGATATAGGTATCGGCTTTTTCATCAAACATCACTTTCGTTTCTACAATGAAAGGCTGAACCTTACTCAAGTCGGTCATCAAAAATTCCAAGTGGTTTTGATGGCGATTCATGCGCATCACTACCAACTTGTCATTGTTCTTGGTCCATTTAATGCGCGGGATGTATTGATCGATTTCGGTGCCGGTATCTACCTTCATGTTCGCTGCGGTATTCACATTGAAAATATGAATGCTCACCGTACTGTTTTTTTCACCTGCTTTTGGATATTTAAAGGTGTAGCGGTCAGGATAAAGTTCTCCGTACATATCCATTCCAAATTCACGCACTTGCGATTCGTCAAATTTGTAATACGCAATGCGGTCACCATTTGGGCTCCATTGAAATCCTTTGTCAAAACCAAATTCTTCTTCATATACCCAATCCGTGGCGCCGTTGATAATGCTGTTGATTTTGCCATCGCTGGTAACGGGCATTTCTTGACGGGTTTGGGTGTCAAGCACGTAAATGTTGTTATCGCGAACAAAGGCTATGCGTCGCGCGTCAGGCGAGAAGTCGGCTAAGCGCTGTTTGCCTTTTTTAAAGTCGGCAATAGGAAAGCCTTTTTTCGTTTCGAGATTATACACGTAGTAGTTGGCTGAAAAACTCCAACGGTAGATCGGTTCTGTTTCGGTTTGAATCAAGACCTGTTTTTCGTCGGCGCTGAATTGATAGCCTTCAATGGCTTTTTTCGCATCACCAAAAATGTCGAGCGAGGTGAGGATCACGGCTACTTCTTTGCCCGTTTCGTAACTGTACTTTACGAGCTTGGTACCAAAGGCATCGCTTTCTTCGAGACTGGTGTAGTGCACACCATCGTTCATCGAGTTCAGTCCATCTACAAACTCAGAGCTAAATTCGCCACTGGCCCAGATGAGTTCGTTCGTGATTTTTTGTTGAGCGTTAACAGCAAACGCAGACAACAGGAAAAGGGCAAAAACCCCGATACAATTGAATTTCATTAGTCGATTGTTAAAGTGCCGAAAGTAATTCAAAGACGGCATTGGAAAAGCTTTCATTTGATAAGTGCTAATATATTGATGCCGTGTGCATCTTTGTGGCGATGACACAACATTCATACCGAGCTCTTACTGCCGACGAAATCACTTATTTTCAGTCGGTTTTGGGAAATGATAAAGTATTTAGCGATAACGAATCGCGCGCCCATTATGGTCACGACGAAACGGAAGATTTGCAGTTTCCTCCCGCCGTGGTGCTCAAACCGCACACGGTAGAAGAGGTGAGCGCCATACTGCGCTATTGCAATGAGCAGCAAATTCCTGTTACTCCTCTTGGCGCCCGCACGGGATTGAGTGGTGGTGCTTTGTGTGTGAATGGCGGCGTAGGATTGAGCATGGAAAAGTTCAATCGCATTCTCAAGATCGATACCCTCAATGGCCAGGTGATTACTGAGCCAGCTGTGATTACACAAGTGCTGCAAGAGGAATGTGCGAAGCAAGGTTTGTATTACGCTCCTGATCCTGCTAGCCGCGGTAGCTGCTGGATTGGTGGTAACCTCGCTGAAAATAGCGGTGGTCCTCACGCTGTGAAATACGGCGTAACAAAAGACTTTGTGCTCAACCTGCAAGTGGTATTGCCTTCTGGAGAAGTGATGTGGACTGGTGCGAATACCTTAAAGAACAGCACGGGATATAATCTCACACAACTGATGGTGGGCAGCGAAGGCACCTTAGGTGTCATTACGCAAGCGGTTTTAAAGCTGCTGCCTTTACCGCAACATAATTTGTTGATGTTAGTGCCTTTTGCTTCGGCAGAAAAAGCATGCGAAGCGGTAAGCGCCGTTTTTAGAGCGGGCATCACACCAAGTGCAATGGAATTTATGGAACGCGATGCCATCGACTACACCATGCAGTTTGTAGATGGGGTGACCATTCCCGTGGGCGACGAGGTGCAAGCGCACTTGCTCATCGAAGTAGATGGTAATCACCTCGAACAACTCATGGCCGACTGCGAAAAAGTGTCGGAGATCATGATGCAGTTTGAATGCGGCGAAATTCTTTTTGCCGAAGATCAGGCGCAGAAAGATCAATTGTGGAAAGTGCGCCGCAAAGTAGGAGAGGCCGTGAAGTCGCACTCCATCTACAAGGAGGAAGATACTGTTGTGCCGCGTTACGAGCTTCCTCGCTTATTAGCAGGGGTAAAAAGCATTGGTAAAAAATATGGATTTCATTCGGTGTGTTATGGTCATGCCGGTGATGGTAATCTGCACGTCAATATACTCAAAGGCGATTTACCCGATGAGGTATGGCACGATATGTTGCCCAAAGCCATTCGCGAAATTTTTGAACTCACTGTCGCACTGGGCGGCACACTTAGCGGTGAACATGGCATTGGTTGGGTTCAAAAACATTACATGGACATTGCCTTTCCCGACTTTCAGTTAGAGCTGATGCGGGGCATTAAAAAGGTGTTTGATCCAAAGGGCATTCTCAACCCAGGGAAAATATTTTAGTTGAAAAAAGTATAGAACCAAAAAGCCCCGCACGCTTGCGGGGCTTTAAGGCTTAAACTGAAAAACTAAAAACTATCGTTATTGTTTTGAGCCTGATTGGCTCAACTCAACTAACTCTTGCATTTGGAATAAACCAAACACCGGTCAAATATAATCGTTGATACAAAAAACAAATGTGAGTTAGGGCACAAAAGCACTGCTTTTTCTACTAAAGAGGTTAAATAGGTCGCTGAGTGGTCATTTTTTTTCGGCGAATAGGTCATTTTTGTATGGCTTCTTTTTTTTGATCGAGATCAAGGGAAATAGTCGTTGTTACGGCTATCGCGCTATTTTCGCCACGTGAATAAACAAGTCATCATTATAGGAGGTGGAGCTGCAGGTTATTTCTGCGCGCTGCAATTAGCGGAGCTAGCGCCGGATACCAAAATTACCATTTTGGAAAAAGGTACTCAGACCTTGGCTAAAGTAAAAATCAGCGGAGGCGGTAGATGCAATGTTACTCACGCATGTTTTGATCCGAAAGAACTGGTGCAGTTTTATCCGCGTGGTCACAAAGAACTGCTCGGACCATTCAATAGATTTCAGCCAGCGGATACGATTCAGTGGTTTGCCGACCGCGGAGTAGAATTGAAAGTAGAAGACGATGGTCGCATGTTTCCGACTACTGATTCTTCTCAAACCATCATCGACTGCTTTGAAAAAAGAGCCGAAGAACGAGGTGTGAAAGTATGGACGCAAGCGGGTGTAAGTGCTTTTCGCAAAACGGAAACAGGTTGGGAGGTTGAGATCAATAAATCGAATACCATACAAGCCGATGCTGTGGTGCTGGCCACTGGCAGTAGTGCTCTTATGTGGGATTATGTGGCCCAATTGGGACACACCATCATCTCTCCTGTAGCTTCTTTGTTTACGTTTACCATCAAGGATAAACGCATTGATGGCCTCGCAGGTGTTTCGTCACCACTAGCCGAAGTCAGTATAGAAGATTCAGATTTCGAATCGAGTGGTCCTTTGCTCATTACGCATTGGGGATTGAGTGGCCCGGGCATCTTAAAGTTATCCGCATGGGCTGCTCGTTTTTTAGCGGAAAAAAACTATCGCTTTTCTATTCGGGTCAATTGGGAAGGTAATCGATCTTTAGACGAAGTGTTGGAGGTTTTGAAGTCGTGGCGCAATCATTCAGCTAAAAAATTAGTGGTGCAGCATAGTCCATTTTCTTTTCCCAATCGCTTGTGGTCTTCATTGGCGAGTAAGCATGTGGGGGCAGAAAAAAAATGGGCTGATTTATCCAATGCACATCTTTCCGCCATTGCCGAAGAAGTCGCTCATGGTCGCTATGAAGTGAATGGAAAAAGTACCTTTAAAGATGAGTTCGTAACAGCCGGTGGCATCAGCTTAAAAGAGGTGGATTTTAAAACCATGCAAAGCAAAAAGTCAGAAGGGCTTTTCTTCGCGGGTGAAGTACTCGACATCGACGCAGTAACAGGCGGCTTCAATTTTCAGGCAGCATGGACTACTGCTACTATTGCCGCACAGGCAATTAGCGAATCTCTCAGCGCGAAATAAGGCAGTTTCGAGAAGTTTGTTAGCTTTGTCACATAATCAAATACGGAACACGTATGTCAAACAACCTATTGAAAGGAAAAAAGGGAATCATCTCAGGTGCCCTCAACAACATGTCTATCGCTTGGAAAGTAGCTGAAAAGGCTCACGAACAAGGCGCAGAAATCGTGTTGACCAACGCTCCAATTGCCATGCGCATGGGCGAAATCAACGGATTGGCAGAAAAGATAAATGCTCCCATCATTGCAGCAGATGCTACGAACGATGCGGATCTCGATAACCTCTTCACCAAGTCAATGGAACACTTCGGTGGTAAAGTGGATTTTGTATTGCACAGTATTGGTATGTCGCCAAACGTGCGCAAAGGCCGTCATTACACCGATTTGAACTACGAATGGTACAAGCAATCTTTGGATGTAAGCGCTATGAGCTTGCACCGCATGTTGAGCATGGCCTATAAAAAAGACGCCATCAATGATTGGGGTTCTGTAGTGGCTTTGAGCTACATCGCTGCTCAGCGTACATTCCCAGATTATAGCGATATGGCTGATGCAAAGGCTTTGCTCGAAAGCATCGCACGTAGCTTCGGTTATCACTACGGTGCTGCTAAACACATCCGTGTAAACACCATCTCGCAATCGCCTACTGTTACTACTGCTGGTAGCGGTGTAAAAGGCTTCGATGGTTTTATCAGTTATGCGGAAGCGATGTCACCACTTGGTAATGCAGATGCGGAAGCGTGTGCTGATTACTGCGTAGCGATGTTCAGTGATTTGACTCGTTATGTAACTATGCAAAACCTCTTCCACGACGGTGGTTTCAGCAGCTCGGGTGTTACTCCTGAAGTAGTAGGTAAGTTTACGATTGAAGAAAAATAATCGACTATAAAAACGCTTGTTGAAAGGCTGTGGTCAATGCGACTACAGCCTTTTTCTTTTCAGCCAAAGGCAAGTTCGCTGGAGGACCATAGGGTGTTTTGTTTACATCAATCGCATAGATTTTTCCATCATCACTATTGCGCAACACATCTAACTCGCAGTAGTCGGCGCCCATGGCTTTCGCAAAGGCAATAAGGGTTTGCTGTTCTTCTACCGAGAAATAATCGTTGACGGCATGCAGCTCTGCGTATTGCACTTCATTGGTAAATCGCTGGGCGGAGGTCTTGAATTTTTTGTACACCAAGGGAATCGTATCGCCCACTACTGGCACGCGAAAGTCCACCACCAATTGGTCGTTTACGTTGTTGTTGATGAGCACTTGATACACACTTCCCTCCACACGAGCGGGAATAGGGCAATGAATGATTTGCCCGTCGTGCAAGGCATTGGTGTCGCTTTTCTGCACGGCCTTGCCTTGGTAGGTCAAGGGATTGATAAAGGTGTGATAACCGAATATGCGTTCGTGTACGTCGTTTACTTTTTCTTTTGAAATATCAATGCACGCTTCGTTGAGGATGCGGCTATGGGGATATTTTTTTCTCACCTCAGCGCTACTTCCATGCGTGAGGTCTTCAAAATAGATCACCAATCGGGGATGCTCAATCAGCCGATTGGTCAATCGGAAACGCAGTTGATCGGCTATTTTGAAGAGCGTTGTTTTTTTACTAGGAAAAGTAGGAAAGGCCACTATCGTGGGCAGCGAAAAACCATTGCGCACAAAGTGAAGTCCGTCTTTCAACAGAAACTTAAGATCCTTGGCGATGGCCTCGGGCAAGGGCATCGAGGCTTTGTAATGATTTCTCCAACCTTTGTGCGACATCTTATTTTTTCTTCGAGGTAACGTGTGTGGTGATAAAGTCTTTGCTCAAGTCGCCTCGGGCAGGGGAGTATTCGCGTCCGTAAAAAATGATTTGAAGGTGCAGCTTGTTCCACGATTCTTCGGGAAAGAGTTTCTTCGCGTCTTTTTCAGTTTGTTCTACATTTTTTCCATTGGTCAACTTCCACCGAGTCATCAGTCGGTGAATGTGAGTATCTACGGGAAAGGCAGGTACTCCAAAGGCTTGCGACATAACTACGCTGGCTGTTTTATGGCCTACACCAGGCAGTTCCTCGAGCGCTTCAAAACTAG
Source organism: Bacteroidota bacterium (assembly GCA_039798265.1). Taxonomy (GTDB): domain Bacteria; phylum Bacteroidota; class Bacteroidia; order Flavobacteriales_D; family Sanyastnellaceae; genus JBDKGH01. Next base: position 7,003 of record JBDKGH010000104.1, read on the forward strand.
CGGGCACTTCGCCTTGGTACTTTTCGATCAGCATTTCCGATAGGCGATGAATGTTCTTACTCTTCGCGGGAGAAAGGCCGCAGGGTTTGATGATCTGTTCTATTTCAGCCACGCTCAACTTCACCATGTCGAAAGGATTATTAGCGCGCTTGAAGAGGGCAGGGGTCACTTTGTTTACGCGCTCATCGGTGCATTGAGCACTGAGCAATACGGCAATCAGTAAGGTAAAGGCATCGCTGTGGTCGAGCGGTATGGGCGTTTCTGGATACAAACGCTCCAAGTGCTCCATGATGTAAGCGGCTTTTTCTTTTTTGGTCATCGGTACACCAATTCAGATGGTTTTTCTTTGGTCAAAAAAGCAGATTTCTGCCAGCCATTCATGCGTACATCCACCAGGTTTTTTTGTTCCGGAATGGCTTCAAAAAACAACGTGTTTTCGATGAATACATTGGTGAAATCTTGTCGCGGCATAAATTCGAAATAGCAATAGGTGAGGTCTGCTTCCGATTCAAATCCTACAAAAGAAAGCTGAACGGGCACTCCGTCAATTTTCAGTTTGAGGTGCTGCGTAATGTAATCTTCGACCACTGATTTAGCAGCGAGATCCGTGTTATTCGCGAGCGAAGCTTTGATGCCATTCACATGCAGCACCCGTTCGAAATCGTCGGTGAAAAGCTTGCAGGTTACCTCCATCAGTTGTGAGCGCGGATTGAGCTCTATGAGGGTGTTACTCACATAAAACTTATGCGTAAAACCAAAGCTTACGAGCAGCGATAGCACTCCTATAATAAGCAAAGCCTTTCTTTTCATAGGACAAAGATAATTGCATTATAATCGTGGTTGTTGGAAAAATACGATGAACGGAATGGGTAATGTGCGGTAGATAGGCCGTATTTTCGTAAACCCTTAAACGACCGATTTTGAAAAAGTTAAGCTTACTCCTAGCGCTAGTTTTATCTGCCTATTCATCCTTTAGTCAATGTGGTCAATTCGAATGGTTAAATCCCAATCCACATAGCAACGGCACCTTTGCTGCTCAATTCATCACTCCTTCAACAATAGTAGCGGTGGGCGAACGCGGTATTTTAACCCGATCAGAAGACGCCGGTGCTACATGGACTGTACTTCCGCAATTGACCATCTATGATATGGAAGGTTTGCATTTTATCGACTCGCTGAACGGATGGGCGTGTGGTAATATTAATAATGCTGGAATTATTGTAAAAACCACTGACGGTGGCTTTAACTGGCAGGTGGTAGAAGAAAACGGTTCCACAGGTATTTCCTCCACAGCTTCTATTCATTTCGTAAACGACACCTTGGGCTTTTGTGGTTCTTTTAATCGTATGCTGCGGAGTATAGATGGTGGTGAAACATGGACCAGCACTACGCTCGGGAATAATTATACCATTCGAGGCATCGACTTCATCAATGATAGCACCGGTGTGGCAGTGGCAGGGCCGCGCATTTACCGCACGAACAATAGGGGAAATTCGTGGACACAGGTACTCTTCGATACGAATGTTCTTTTTGATGATGTGCAAATGATCAATGATACGCTGGGCTTTGCGGTTACCACTAGCAGCACCACGCGTATGTATAAAACAATTAATGGCGGTCTCACATGGACCGCTCATCCGGTAGTAGTGAGTTGGGTGATCGACGCCTTTTACATGCGACCCGATGGAGTTGGTTTTATCGCTGCAGGTACCAATGCCACCTATTATCGCAGCACCGATTTTGGTACCACGTGGACTGCTGTTCAAACGCCTAATTACGGAAGCGATACCAATGTGATTACGGCTAATGAAGACGGCGATGTGGTGTGCTTAGGGGACAATGGTACCGTGTGGCAAAGTACCGCTAATGGTGATCCGAACACGTTTGTCGATCGACAGCAAGAGGAGCAATATGCATTTCGCACAATGGATTTTACCGACATCAATACGGGACATTTATTCGGTCGCGATTTTATTGTCAAAACCACTGATGGTGGTCAAACTTTTATCAGCACCCCCATCACCACTGCACGCACTCCTAACTGCGTTCATTTCCC
>JBDKGH010000105.1:0-4465 GCA_039798265.1 Bacteroidota bacterium
CCCCATGGCGGAGGCGTAACGCCGAAGTTAGGATTGGAAACACCACCAGCTGCCGGAATTTCATTAACGGATCCAAAGCCACTGGGCGAAATGTGAAAAGTATAGGGGTCACATACTGGCACTGCACCAGCACAGTCACCGCCAGCAGTAGGTGCTACAGTGTTATTGCAGTCCAATACGTTGATCAACCATTGGTCTGTGCCGTTGAAACCATCGATTAAAAAATTGGAATAAATAGGGGTGCCAAATTCATCCCACAATTCATAATAGTTATCTCCCCAACCATCACCTGCCGAGTCGAACATATTGAAATCATAACAACCGGGTGAAAGGCAAAACGTATTGAGTTCAGGCGATCCACCACTATAAAGCACGGCTCCATTTTGTGATAAGTCCCACGATACTTCTTCAGTAAATGATATTCCCACAGTGTATAACTCGAAATAGTTGGTGCCTGAAGGACATCCATTATTTCCCACACCGCTGCAGTCCACACCGCCTATAGAAATAATATCTGTCCCACTGAATCCATCGGCAAGCGTACCGGTGGATATTAAATTTCCATTTTGATCATAAACTTCATAAAACCCATCACCCCAGCCATTTCCCGCTTGATCGAACATATTGAATTCATAACAACCAGGAAAAAGGCAAATGTTGTTTTCTGTGCCATCACCGCCAGATGCATATTGAACGCCATTTAAGCTGAGATTCCAGATCAACTCATCCGGAAATGTTCCCCCATCAACTACGATGTCGATGGGTAGTGTCCCGGCAGGACAACCACCGCCGCCGCCGCCACCGCAATTGCCGGTGCCTAATTCAAAGTTATCTGCACCTGAAAATCCATCAGGAAGATTGGTGTCAAAATCAAAATTGCCAATTAAATCGGCAATAAACCAATTCGTATTTCCCCAACCATCACCATTCGAATCAAACATTTGCAGGGTGTAACAATCATCGGGAAGACAGAGATCAAATTGGTCTTCATCGCTACCGCTAGCTACTAGGTCTCCCGCGGAGTTAAACAATTGCCACGAGGTTTCATTCGCGTCGTTGCCTTCAATGGTGATGGTGTAAAAGGTGCACTGAGCTTCGCTTGCAAATGAATATGCAAATGCGATAAGTAGAATTATGAATTTTAGCGCGCTCAAGCTATGTGTTGAAAAGAGAGTATCATAAAAAAACACAGCAGTGAAGGGTGTACATCACTGCTGTGGCTTAACCAAAAACAAATGACTACTCTTTAACATCGTATAATGAAGCAAACATAGGCTTTTACTCAAGGGAGGATTTTGAGTATAAGCCGAATGGGAAAAAAAGGGGGATGAATACGAATGAGCTATGTTTTATCTTTCACTCAGTGATTGAATAGAGGGATTGATACGAATTAGGTCTTGAATCAATTGTTCCCTATTCTCTGGAGAAATAAGAAGAAATCCAGAAACGTCATAATGCAAGGCCATTCGATCTAATGAAGGAGCCGGAGAACTCAATGGATTACCACTGAGATATACTTTGGTGATTCGTTCAATGGGTAATTTTTTTCTTCTATATAGTGGCGCTTTGATCACCAAAAATTGATCATTTTCGATCCAGTACTGTGTGCCATAGCAGAACCAAACGAATAACATCGAAAGAGTAGCAAAGAGTGCACCTATGAACCACTCTTGGAAAAGGATACCAATTAATGAGAATGCCCCGAAGAGAAGCATAATGATGTACATAAATCCCCCAATTTTTGTGGGGTAAATTACGCGATGGTCATTTGTCATTTTCGTTGAATAATTGTTCTTCCAAACCCAGTGTTTTTGCCACAAGTTCCATAAATATTCACCACACCAGATGGCGCCTTGCTCAAGTCCAATCGAATATCATAATCGCCCGTTTCACTGAGGTCAAAGTTCTCGCGTGTAATTTCTTTTCCATCATTCCCCACGGCATAGATCGTAAGGTTGCCAGGTTCGGTGATGTTTACGGTTACTACAATGTGGTCATTCGATGGTACAGGAGAAAGAGTTACAAAAAGATCATTGCGCAACCCTACATTAAGGTTTTGAACATTGATGGGCTTTCCGTCTTCTCGGGTAAGAAATACTTTTTGAATCATACCAGTAGCATCGCTTTCCACGCCTGTATTCACGAAGAAGATATTGGCAGAAGTACTTTCAATTCCACCAACGAGATAGCCTACGAGCACGGTATCACCTACGATGGCATCCCAATTAATAACACCATCAATGGAGTAGGGAAGATTGCTCACGGGAATGAACTCCGCTGCTCCGCCCAGGTAGCTGGGCATACTTTCGGGCATAAGTTCTTCTAACCACGGCTGCTGAGGTGTGCGCGAAACTCTCGCTATGCTAGTCACAAATGGAACGCTTTGATCCTCCACTAAATTGCCGTTTGGTCCGGGATAATACTGCGCCATTCCTCCCAGAAAAAAAGTGTACATGGACTGTGTGGACGGCGAATAAACCGGCACATTACCGCAGTGATAATGATTTAATCGTTGTGTAAGATCAGTGTGAGCTTCATAGCCATCTGCAGTGATGTCTACAGGATATAGGAAAGGAAGATCAGCAGTGGTTTTAAATACACCCGAGTAGATCGTCATGCACTCATCACCGGAGGGTAATACTTGTGGAACCAAGTTATAATCGCGTCGATGAAAGTGCGCGGTGTCCGTGAATGACGTAATGAAGTTTACTTGAAGCGTTATGCCATTATCTTCTATGTCAAAAACCCAGATCGTTTCATTATAAGTCTGAGTGAAAGTTGGTCCATTCATCGGATTATATCGGCCGTCAAATCGGTGACCACCTACCAGATAGAATTGATCACTCATGGAATGTAGATGCCCACCTGTTACTGCCAATGTATCATTTTCGAGTTGGCGAAATGGGCTTGTACTAATCGTACCATTTTGTAGTTCGGCTAATAAGCTAGGGAGATTTACAGCGGTTAAAAAAGGGAATGTTTGATGATCGCCCGCTATGCTACTAATGCCATATCCACCCACTAAATACAGTGTTTCAGCGCGTTGGATAAACTCCATATTGGTGGTTCGCAGATGTTCCGCCAATGAAACCGGTAACGAGTTGACAGAAGCTTGAAGTATTTGTTGAGTAGTGATGTTTACAGCGTAGATGGTTGTGTTGTGCCCATCAGCATCAAAACTGGCAAAAGGCTGGCGCATGTGCAAACCATCACCTCTACCACCGATGAAAAACCACCAGTCATTATAAACACCGTAAGAAAAAGACTGCAACCCTGGGAAATTGGGTATTTCAAGTGATTCAAGATGAATACCGGGAGGAGATTGCGCATTCGAAAAGGCGCAATGAAAGAACAAGATGATAAAAAGAGCCGTTTTTTTCATAGTCGGCGAAGGTCATTTCTCTTCGGCAATACAAAAGTGAGCAAAGTCACGATACGAGCACTAATTTTTAAGAAAAACTAAAAATGACCTTGGTCAGAAATAAAGAGCGGGAAACCACCTAACTTGGGCGTCCCTAATTAGTAATGAAGATGTCATCAGAAAAATCTATCAAAGACGTTCGTCACAACTATGATAAGTCTATCTTATTGGAGTCGGATGCAGCGAAAAGTCCGTTTGATCAATTAAACAATTGGTTGGCCGAGGCGAAAGATCAAGGCTATATGGACTATAACGCGGTTACGGTTTCTACTGTTGCCGAGAATGGATTTCCGCATTCGCGCATTGTATTGATTCGCGATGTAAACCGTCATGGCTTGGTATTCTTTACCAACTATGCTAGCCATAAAGGACAGGAGATAGCGGCGAACAATAAAGTTTGTTTGAACTTTTATTGGAACACCTTAGAGCGTCAGGTGCGCATCTATGGCGTAGCGCAGCAGGTGAGCGAGCAAGAGTCTGACGACTATTTTCATTCACGTCCGCGGGAGAGTAGAATAGGAGCATGGGCATCGCCCCAGAGCGAGGAGATCCGCACCCGAGAAGAATTAGAAGAGCGCGTAGCGTTTTATAACGAGAAGTTTGGCGAAGGCGAAATACCTCGTCCACCGCATTGGGGAGGCTTTAGAGTAGTGCCCCATTACTTTGAATTTTGGCAAGGTCGTCCAAGTCGTTTGCATGATCGATTGATCTATCAAGTAGACAGTGATTTTGAGTGGTACATGAAGAGATTGGCGCCTTGATAAAAAATAAAGTAAAAAAAAACGATACATTTTTCTCTCACGTTTTCAAGGCTTTGAATAGTAGTCAGAAAAAAAAACGAATTTTTTTTTGATGAAAATTTGGTTTCGCGAAAGAAACAGTAGTATGTTTGCCGCCCGTTTCGAAAACGTCGCAACGGGACAAAAAAAAATGTTCTTTGAAATAATGCAGCAGTAGACAGGTAATTTTTAATAAGCCAGATAAGATTAAACTTTTTACAATGGAGAGTTTGATCCTGGCTCAGGATGAACGCTAGCGGCAGGC
>JBDKGH010000106.1:0-5591 GCA_039798265.1 Bacteroidota bacterium
TAATCATTAATCATTAATCATTAATCATTAATCATTAATCATTAATCACTAATACATCTTAAACCCCACCAAACTCTCCTTCCCAATCTCGACCTTATCCTTCTTCGTTTTCTTAATGATCAAGGTCTGCCATTCGCTTGTGGCTTTCACTTTAAATTGCTCCCGGTCCGTTTTCAATGTTATCGGTATGGTGAGGTTCGGAACAGCATTCGTTATACGATATTCCAATTTCTTCCCATTGATTTTGCACTCAAGTATGGGAACATTCGAACTGCGCAAGTATTGATCGAAGATGGGACCCAAGGGAAGCTGAAACGTGTTTATCATATATTGCTCAACTTGAGCGCCAGTCACGGTCTGATGGTAAAAATCTTTGTTGATGTCTCGGAAAAACTGACGCCATAAACTATCGTTATCTACCATATTTCGAATGGTGTGAAGCATCGACGAGCCTTTGTAATACATGTCTCCAGATCCTTCTTCATTGACGTTGTATTTCCCAATAATTGGAGAATGATTGCCTATGTGTTTCCGTTGACCAACGATGTATGCTTCTGAAGCATTTTTCCCATAGTAATACTCAATAAACAAGGCTTCGCTGTAGGTAGTAAAACTCTCGTGAACCCACATGTCGGCGATGTCTTGATAAGTAATGTTGTTCGCAAACCACTCGTGTCCCGATTCGTGGATGATGATGTAATCCCATTTTAAACCCCAACCAGAACCCGACAAATCGGTGCCAAGGTATCCATTGTTGTACTTGTTGCCATAAGTAACACTGCTTTGATGCTCCATGCCCAAATAGGGAACTTCTACCAGCTTATAGCCATCTTCATAAAAAGGGTAGGGACCAAACCAGTATTCGAATGCTCTGAGCATGTCCTTTACCTGAGAAAACTGTAGTTCTGCTTTTTGAAGATTTTCTGGCAGCACATAATAATCTAAACTCAAGGGCCCTTTTTCTCCCATATATACATCATCGAAATGAACGTACTCCGCAATGTTGATGTTCACCCCATAATTATTGATCGGGTTGCGAACTACCCAATGAAAGGTTTGGCTATCTCCTTTGTCCACCACTTTTTCCAACCGGCCATTCGATATGTCTAATAAGGGTTTTGGTACGGTCACTTCTATGCGCATAGAATCGGGCTCATCGTACATATGATCTTTGCATGGCCACCACACACTAGCTCCCAGTCCTTGACAGCTGGTAGCTATAAATGGACTGCCCCCTACTGTTTTCCAAGTGAAACCACCATCCCAGGGTGGATTTTTCGCGATTTTGGGTGAGCCAGAGTAGTAAATCTCAACCTCGCGATGCTCGCCTTTCAATTGTTTACCAGGGATAGTCAAGAGATAGGCATTAGGAGCAATGCGCTCGAAAGCAATTTTTTTTCCCCCTTGAAAAACACTGTCAATATTCATTGGGCGTTGGAGGTCTATCTGCATGCGCTCTTGGGGTTGCAATACTTCATATCGAATGGTATTCACCCCGCTTATTTTGCGCGTGGTGGGGAATACTTCTACCTGCAATCGATAATGTTCCAAATTCCACCATTTTCTTTCTGGTGTAATGCTGCCGCGAAGTGTGTCCTCGTGGGTATATTTAGCTTGCTGACTAGTCAGTTGTCCTAGGGCAAAAAGCTGCGCACAGGTAAAGAGAAAAAAGAAAGACCATTTCAACTTCATGATTCTAAGATAAGGCAAAGTGGTTGCAGGCATTCGTAAAAAAAGTAAATGCACGATAATCACAGAAATAGCCTGCAATTGTGCCATACCACACTATCTTTGCAGTATGAGTTTTACTATAGCCATTGTAGGTCGACCAAATGTCGGGAAATCTACATTGTTCAACCGTCTTACAGAAACCGCCGAGGCCATTGTTGACCCTACGGCAGGTGTTACCCGCGATCGTAAATATGGCGCTGCCGAATGGTCCGGAAAAGAATTTATTGTGGTAGATACCGGTGGAGTGGTTACCAATTCAGTGGATGACTTCGAAAAAGACATCAATGAACAGGTGAAATTAGCTGTTGCCGAAGCCAATCTCGTATTGTTTATGGTAGATGTTCGCGAAGGACTTACCGACTGGGATATGGAAGTAGGAGAGATGCTCCGCAGAAGTGGTAAAGATGTTCGTGTAGTATGCAATAAAGTGGATACCGGCGATAAAGAAGATTTATCGCATGAGTTCTACTCCTTGGGTTTGTCCGATAAATTGTATTGTATTAGTGCCAATAACGGATATGGTACGGGCGATTTATTAGATGATGTGGTGGAGCTTATTCCTCAAACCACAGAACTCGAGGAAATGGATCTACCCAAGATTGCCATTGTGGGTAAACCAAACGTGGGTAAGTCTACCTTACTGAATACCTTACTAGGAGAGCAGCGCAGCATTGTTTCGGATGTGAGTGGTACCACGCGCGATAGCACGCATACACATTTCAAAGCGTTCGGAAAAGAGTTGATGCTTGTAGATACTGCTGGTTTGCGCAAGCGTAAGCAGATTGAAAATGACATCGAATATTATTCTACTATTCGTACAATTAAATCTATTCGCCAATCGGATGTATGCATGCTTTTGATGGATGCTACAGAAGGGGTGACCAAACAAGATCTTTCGATTTTCGGTGAGATAACCGAGGCGAACAAAGGGATTGTAATTCTCGTAAATAAATGGGATTTGGTAGAAAAAGATACGGCAAGTGTGAAGAAGTTTACCGATGAATTGCACGAACGCATCAAGCCATTCGTGGATGTGCCCATCTTTTTTACCTCTAACGTTACGAAGCAACGTATTTTGAAAGCCTTGGAAAAGGCGATGGAAATCTATGAAAATAGAAAACGTCGTATCCCAACATCAGAGTTGAATGATGTGTTGTTGCCCATCATCAATAACTTCCCGCCTCCTACCTATAAAGGCAAAGACGTGAAGATTAAGTTCGTTACCCAACTTCCTACGAAGTCGCCGGCGATTGCTTTCTTCTGCAGCACTCCGCAATACATCAAAGATGCCTACCAACGCTTTTTAGAAAATAAAATCCGCGAACACTGGGACTTTTCAGGTATTCCAGTTCGACTTTATTTCAGACAGAAATAATTGAAAAAAAAAGAAATTAAAAAAGGCCATCTCAGATGGCCTTTTTGTTTTATCGGAAGTGTTTACTCCACACGTTTTAAATCCAAACGATCAATCGGGCGAAGTACAATAGGCACTTTTTCTACGGTTACCGAACTGGTGTCTAAGCCAAATTCTTTTCCTTCTGACATGCTGAAATGCTTGAGCAAATCATACATGTTCAGAATGATTTTTTCTGCTCCACCTAATACGTTTTCGTTGGAAATGTGTTTTTCAATTACGACAAATCGGAAGTCTCCGATCACGTTGTTGCGGTGTAGTGAATAGTAACGGCTATTGATATCTACCTCATGATTTAATACAAGATCATGAACAATCTGACGGAACATCACATTCACCTTCGGATCAATACGGAAGCCTAAACGAAGGTCTACGTGAATGATCTTATCATTGACCATTTCCACTACTTTATACTCCATGGTATAAGGTTCATCTAGCACATCTACGTGTATAAACCAATAGATATCCGCACGTTTTGGCTGCTTTTGAAGTATCGAATAAATGATTTTCGATTCTATTTCGTCCGCTCTATTGGCACTGGTCATGTACACCAAATGGGTGGCAAACTTGGGAATAGAGGTGTCTTGGCTGAGCTCTTTAATAATGGGTAAGTAATCTTTTATTTTCACAAATTCGACAAGTCGATTGCGAATTTGACGCGCCCGATGCCAAGCATACATGGAGAATAAGAGAATAGAGGTAATGAGTATTGTTACCCATCCTCCGTGTCTGAATTTGCTCAAATTAGCCACCAAGAAGGAGAACTCAATGCATAAAAACACCACGAGCAACATAATGATCAAGAAGCCAGGATAGCGTTTAATATACAAGTAGTACGACAGCAAAATAGTAGTGCTTATCATGGCTATTACGATGGATAAACCATATGCGGCTTCCATTCCGGCTGACTCTTGGAATAACCAAACAATACCGATACAACCCAAGCACAACGTCCAATTGACCGTAGGTATATACAACTGACCTCGTTCTTCTGTTGGGTTGACAATTTTGAGTTTAGGGCCAAAATTGAGTCGCACTGCTTCGTTAATCAGGGTAAATGATCCGCTGATCAATGCTTGGCTGGCTACGATAGCCGCCGCGGTAGAAATGATGATGCCGGTAAACAAAAACCACTGTGGCATAATACCATAGAAGGGGTTTTCGCCATTTAATTTCATTCCGTCGTGCTGAAGCAACCAAGCACCTTGCCCCATGTAGTTCAAGATGAGCATTGACTTCACAAAGATCCAGCTTACACGAACGTTTTTCTTGCCACAATGGCCCAAATCGGAGTACAACGCTTCTGCTCCTGTGGTGCAAAGGAATACAGCACCCAAAAGCCAAAATCCATCGGGATAATTCACCAACAAATCGTAAGCATAGTATGGGTTCAGAGCATGAAGAATATCTAAGTTGCAACCGATTTGTGACACACCTAGCACGCCCAACATCGTAAACCACATGAGCATAACAGGCCCAAATGTTTTTCCAATAAAGGATGAACCAAACTGCTGAATAAAGAAGAGAATAAATATGATCACCGTAACAATAGAAACGATGGGCAGATCGGGGTTGAAATTTTCTAGTCCCTCAACTGCTGAAGAGACCGAGATGGCAGGAGTGATGATACCGTCAGCCAAAAGAGCGCTACCTCCCAAGATGGCGGGTAATACCAGCCACTTAATTTTTGTTTTACGAACCAGGGCGTAAAGCGAAAAAATTCCACCTTCACCTTTGTTATCTGCTTTTAAAGTCAGGATAACATATTTAATGGTGGTTTGAAGAGTAAGGGTCCAGAATACACACGAGACTCCTCCGATAACGAGTTGCGGACTAATGGCATCTTCGCCAATTATCGATTTTAAAACGTAGAGAGGGGAGGTTCCGATGTCTCCGTAAATGATACCTAGTGTTACTAGGAGACCAGCAGCACTGAGCTTGCTGATGCTGTTTGAATGACCCACTTTGTGTGATTTTGTAGCACAAATATATTGCGCCTCAACATATAGCGCTTAATTCTTCTTAAAAATCTTTAAAATTTTGTGGTGCTCATTAAAGCACCGGGGGTAATCCCTTCGGTTTTCTTAAAGATTCGAATAAAATAGTTGGGGTCAGAAAATCCAGCAGCATAGCAGGCTTCCTTGATGGATAAGCCATCGCGCGTCAACAGCTGCTTTGAAAAAGCAATACGCTCGCGAATGATGAGTTGCTTGGGCGAAATGCCAAACTCGCGGGTAAAACTATCATAAAAGGAACTCTTGCTCATGCCTGCTATACGGCAGAGTTTCGCTAGATCTATATCGGAGGAAATATTTTTTCGTATAAATTCCATCACTGCGCCAAAGGGCGAAACCGTGCCAGATATACGTCCGTTCTGCAAATCATCTAAGTATTGGAGACGAATAATGCACAGCACCAACTCCTTCATGGTTAGATCTACATATAT
>JBDKGH010000107.1:0-18724 GCA_039798265.1 Bacteroidota bacterium
CTCATAAGAAGGGCGATCGGAATGGTGAAAAAGAGGCGTGGGAACAACATTGTCGTACCCAAGCGCATCGCGCGTTACATAGTCGAAGCCTCGTTGATCGTAGGCATTCGAATCGTTACCGTGTTCATTGCTATCGCCATGGGCTTCAGAAAGGAAAACGCCGCCAGGACCGAAAAACTCGATAACAGTAAGTTCGTCGCCTGCCCATTGACCGTCGGATAATGTGGGGCCAGAGATGGTAGCTACCATTATGTTGTGTTGATCGGCGCCAAAGAAATAAGTGTTGGTTTCTACAAAACTAGCCAGCACATTGCCATTCGCGGAGAACGCCCGAGCTCTAATGGTGGTGGTGGTATTCAAATTGATCGGCCCGGTGTACAAGGTACTTGCCGTAGTAGGAACCGAACCATTGGTCGTGTAATAGATTGTCGCGCCAGCCTCGGCAGAAGTCATGGTAAGTGAAATAGGAGCCGCATAATAACCGGCCTGCAAGCTCAACTGAGGTTTTGGAGAATAGCTGGTTCCAGAAATACCTGCATTGGCCGCATTGGGTGTAGGCGCGGTATTGATTAACCATGTCGCGCTTCCGTTAGGAACACGCCCCCAAGAGTGATTGGCTTGGCTAGGTGAAATACCCGTACCGAAGGTGTATTCTTCAAGAATAGCGCCCGTAGCATCAGCGAAAACGATTGATTCGCCATTTGTTTGGGTGATTTTAAAGTTGGTATTGTTCTGCCCGAGGTAGGAAGGATCATAATCACCCGTACCCGAAAGCAAAATCACTCGATATCCGTTGGCAGGGATATTATACCCTGCAGGAATTTGCCATTTGGTAGGATCAGTGGGATCATCGGACAAATAATAATTGCCAATATTGACAGCAGCTCCAGTTGGGTTGTAAAATTCTACCCAATCTTCATATTCACCGGTAAGGGCCCAATTGGAGTAATTGGCTATGCAAAATTCATTGATTACTACCTGTGCATTCGTAGCGAAAGCATTGAGCAGCAAAGCGATAGCGATGATATAATGAGAAAATCGATTCATGGTTGTTGGGTCTCCTAAAGATGACCGAATGCAATTGGTTTAGGTTGCATTCCGCCGTTAATTCCTTGCTTTGTAAATATACCATCATCTTACCCAGTACCCCCCTGTGAAAAAATGAGCACCCTAGGATTTCCAAAACATTTTGTGGTTCGGATTGCCTGATTATTTTTGTACCAAACAAACTTTAGTTATGGGACATCACGAAGAATCACATCACGGACATCAAGAAGCAGAACAAAATGAGATCGGCGGACCAGTAACATTTGCCATTTTTTGCGTGGCTCTGGCGATTACGATCATTTACTTCCTCGCTCAGTAATAGACATCTACACTTATCCCCGACCCAAAGTCGGGGATAAATCATAGATTATGCGTTATTGAAAATCGTTTATCGTACGATTTTCATTTCATTGATGAGATAGTCAGCTTCGGCGTAAACGTCGATAATCCATAGCACGTATCGGATATCCACCATAATGTTTCGGCAGATATCTGGATTGTAGTACATATCGCTCATTGTACTTTCCCAAGAACGGTCAAAGTTTATCCCAACTAATTCGCCTTTCGCATTGAGTGCGGGAGAACCGCTATTACCGCCGGTGGTATGATTGCTTGCGGTGTAACACACGCGCAATTGACCGTTATCGTCGTAACCTTGATACGCTTTGCGCTCCAGCAACTGCACCAATCGGTCGGGCAATTCGAAGTCGGGGTTACCTGTGTTGTATTTTTCCAAAATGCCATCTGCCGTTGTAAAGTAAGTGTACTGCATCCCATCGCGAGGGGCGCTACCTTCTACTTTTCCGAATGAAATACGCAGTGTGCTGTTCGCGTCGCACCACTCTGTGCGCTGGTCTTTCATTTCGGTGAGCAACTTCACATAACGATACATGAGGGCGTTGAACTTGCTGTTGAATTCGCCAAATTTCGGAGCGAGCATGCCATTAAACGATTTAAACAAATCGGTAGAAGTCATGTACACAGGGTCTTTTGAAATCTTCTTCCAGCTTTTGGAGTCGTAGTTTTCTACCACGGCAAAAAAAGTAGTGCTATCGCGGAACATGCTTTTTCCATACACCTTTTCTGCATAAGCTTCCCAGGTCATCGATCCACGTGGGTTAAATGCCTGATCGCCGAGGCCGTCTTTTACGTAGTTGCTGTATAAAGGCGACATGGCTGTAAAGAGCATTTTCTCTGTGGTCAGATCAAAATCTTTGTAAAAGAGGTGAGCGTTCTCTTTGAGCTTTTTGATTTCATCGTCCCATTTGCCCGACTTTTTCAACGAATCTGCGATGGACAAAACTTCAGTCACATCATGGGCAAAGGAAAAAATCTCAGGACCGTAGTACACATATTCTACAAAGGCGTCGCGAGCAAACAGATAGTCGCTGTAGTCCTTGTAGAGCAATTCGATGTTGGGCAATATGTTTTGATCATTGGCCCTTTTCTCTGTAATTAGATTGGAGATCAAAAGCTGCTCCTCATTCTTGCGGGTTTCATATGCTTGAAAACGAGAGAGCCCCATCTCCTGCCCTACCCATTTTTTATAGGCATTACTAATGCTGCTTTGTTTGGCGGCGTATTGAATGCGCACTTTATCACCCGACTTCATTCGATTTCCGATGATATCCAGCGAAGTTTCGCGCATTTTGATACGCATCGGATTCGATTTGTTATTGACGTAATCAATAGAATAACTGGTGAGTAAATGTTCCGTGCGTCCAGGAAAACCATACACCATCGAGTAATCGCCTTCTTTAACCCCTTGAATATTCACGGGGAAATAATGAGCTGGATTGTAGGGTTTGTTTTGTGGATTATAATCAGCAGGTTCATTATTCTCATCGGCATAAATGCGGAACATAGAGAAATCTCCAGTATGTCTCGGCCATACCCAGTTATCGGTATCACCACCAAATTTACCCACCGCACTTGGAGGAGCGCCCACCAAACGAACATCGCGATACGTTTTGGTGTATATGGCAAAATACTGGTTGCCATAGTTGAAGGCTTTTACTGAAGCTTCTATTCCTTGTTTTTTAAATGAAGCTTCGATTGCGCTCTTATTGACTTTCTTGAGGTTTTCGATTTCGTCGAGCGACATGGTGCTTTTTACACCTAGAAAAATGGCATCGGTAATGTCTTCCATTTTCAACACGAAGGTGACGCTAAGGCCCTTGCATACCAGCTCTCCGTTTTGATCTTTTGCCCAAAAACCATTGGTCAAATAATCATTTGTAACGGAGGAATGGAACTGGATATAATCGAACCCACAATGGTGATTCGTGAACAACAAACCTTGGTCAGAAACTATTTCAGCTGTGCATCCGCCACCAAAAAGAACGATACCGTCTTTTAAACTACTGTTATTCACAGAATAAAGATCTTCTTTGGAAAGCTTTAATCCTTGTGCTTTCATATCGTCATACACCGCTCCGAGAACAGCAGGAATCCACATTCCTTCATGAGCAGTCATTCTTACCGTTAGCGATAACACAGCTAACATTAGGATTAGACCTTTTTTCATCTTAGTAATCATCTGTTTTTACAATAAACCAATAGTAATATCCGCCTAGGCAGAATATTAATCCCGCAATGATAGGGAAAACAAAGTAAAAGAAAGGGCGTTGTTGGTCGAATGGTAAATTTTGCTGTTCGGCGTATTTGTAAAGCGGCACCACGATAATGCCGAAGCTGATGAGAATGAAAACAATGTTGACCCCCACATTCACCTTTTTTGCAATGCGATACCAATTGGACTCTTGGTACGTCTTAAAGTCGCGCGTTGCATAATAAGCCGCTCTTTTTGCTGCGATTTCTTGCTGTTGTGCTACCCATTGACGGTACACTTCCTGACGGCGAGCCTTTTCAGCCTCCGAAATAAAATCAGCCTGTTGGCGAGAGCGATCATAGCTTTGACGGCGTTGGTGATTGCACAAAAACTCGTAGGCTTCGTGCACTTCCATAAAGCGGTATTTGGCGTCAGGATTCGGGTTGAGATCGGGGTGATATAACTTTACTAAACGACGGAAGGATTTCCGAATATCATCCGGAGATGCGTGAGGCGCGACTTCTAGTATTTCGTAATAATTCTTCAATCCGTCTTAAGGCGTTTGTGAAGCCGCTTCTTTCTTGCGTTTAAACCTGAGTGTATTGATTTCAAAGCCCATAACCACAGGACTGAGCTCTGGCAATTTTTTTCCATTGTACACAGAAGAGGAAGGCACAAACAAATCAGATAAGCGATACTTCACCCAAAAGGCGGTTTCATTTACGCCATAGCGCACTGTAATACTTGTCTGGTAGTAATTAATATAATCGGGATTAATGGCCGAATATTTTATTCTCTTAGCCCCATTGTTCAATTGAGGGTCTACAAAATCTTTAGTCATCAAGCGCGAATACCAAACGAAGGCAAGGTCAAAACCAACATCAATACTGCGTGAGAAAACCATTCCTTTCGAACCGAAGCCAATTCGAAAGAAGGGCTCTACTTGAATCGTATTCAAAATCAATTTCTGTGATTTGTGGCTTTGCCCAAAGCCCAATATGTTTTGCTCCGCGCTTTGCTTTAACCGGTAAGAAGTTCGCTGCACACGCGACTCTATGCCAATAGCCGTATGCGTCCCAAGCTTTCTGCGGTATCGAATACCGAGGTCTAACAAAAAGCTCTTCCTAAAAGCTAAGCTATCATTTTGCTCAATGGGATAGGCAATTCCCCAGTTATAAAAACCCTCGACAAAGTGTTTTCCGTTATAACCGTATTGGCGTTCATCGTCATTTCGAGCTGTTTGTGCGTTGACATTTTTATCCAGTAAAAGTTCTTGCGCATACAGTGACGAGCCGCCAAAAAAGAAGATCAACAGCGTAAAAAAGGACAGCTTATTCATGGCTTTCCTCCTTTCTTTTTGTCAATTCTCTTTTCGTTGTTTCAAGAATAAAATTCTTATAAAACACCCTGATGATACAATCCCAACAATCTACATAATCCAATGCTGCAGCGATTCCATTTTCGGGTGAAAAAACGCGGTATTCCTCTAAGCGTCCTTGCTCGTTTTCAATATGCAAAAAGGCGAGCTTAGATCGGTCATTGATCGACTTATGCTCATTTTCGTCCATTTTATTTTGCCCAACCTCCTTGAATTCGACGCTTTGAAAATCTCCATTCCAAACACTTTGAAGTGTCGGAATAGTATCGTTATGGGTGGCGTCAAAAAAATAGGCTGCGCGTGGCAATCCAAAACCATGTGCATAGTCATAGTAAGGATATAAATCACCGCTTAATTGCAATTCATTGAAAAGTTCGCGAGCGGTGTATTCCGGATGCAGTTGACGAATACACGCCGCGAAACCCGTCACTAGCGGCGCCGCAAAAGAAGTACCCGAATCCGTTATCACTCCATCACCATCCGCTACTAATGCTGTTCCAAATGCACATAAATTAGGTTTCATTCGGTTATCAGCTGTTGGTCCATAACTACTGAAATCAGCGTGATAACCTAAATAAGGATCAATGGCTCCGATGGTCAAAACGGAATCGGCATCAGCTGGTGCACCAATGATTTCCCAAGGCGAATACCCTTCATTTCCTGCGCTATTCACCACCAGCACCCCTTTTCCGAGAGCCATGTTAGCGGCTTTGGATATGGCCGAAACCCGTCCAGTCATATCATCACGGAAATACAATTGTCTAGTATAAACGAGCGAGGAATTGACGATATCGGCACCATTTTTATCGGCCCATTCGAGCGCCATTACCCAGTTTTGTTCTCTAACTTTTTTTGCATCTTCTGTTTGCTCTACCCTTGCCAATATAAATTCAGCACCGGGTGCCAAACCCATGGGAATACCCGCAAAATCGCCGGCTACACAACTAAGCACGTGCGTTCCGTGATCAGAATAATTAAATACAAATAATTTATTTTTCACAAAATCCCACGTCGCTTTTACTTGCTTGTTGGCTATTATTTTTTCAAATGCTTCATTTTCTTTCATGTCGCGAAATCCACCATCGAGAATAGCTATTCGCACACCTTTTCCATTGAGTCCATGTTCCTTAAGCACCGAAGCGCCGAGGTGTTCTGTTTGATTTTTGAGCAACATTTTTTGCTCTTTATCTAACAGAGTTGAATCTAAAGATGAAAAAACAGCAAGCGTTTGCATCGCTTCCACATCGCTTACAAAAGGTAATTGGCGCACCCGTTCCATTTGACTATCCGTGGCTTCTACCGCCAGCGCATTTAGCCAGCGAGAATGTCCGCTTACACTATCTACCATTTCCGTAATGATAGATACATAGGCTGTTGACAAAGGAAAGTCGGTACTATCCGAAAGGGAAATCCCTTCTCTCAATCGACGGTCAATCGCTTTTTGATCGAAATATTCAAGAGGATTGAAACGTGCACCAGCTTTGCCAGATAAGAAAACCCAATGAGATTGAGAAGTACTTAAAAGAGGTGCGAAGAGCAAAAAGAAGCAAAATAGGCGCAACATGGTTGATCAAAGATAGCAACGACGGATCAAAAAGATTAATTTTCGCCCCATGAAAAAAATAGATCTCCGCAGTGACACCATTACTCGACCTACCTTAGGTATGCGCGAAGCGATGTTTAATGCTGAAGTTGGCGACGATGTTTTTGGAGAAGATCCTTCCATCAATGCTCTTCAGGACTATGCTGCAAGCTTGTTTGGAATGGAAGCCGCGCTGTATTGCACCAGTGGAACGCAAACCAATCAAATTGCTATCAGCGTGCACACACGTCCGGGAGACGAGGTGATTTGTTCTCACTTAGCACACATCTATTTGTATGAAGGCGGAGGTATTGCTCAAAACTCCGGTGCTAGCGTGCGTTTGCTTCCGGGAGAACGAGGACTTTTTACCGTAGAAGATGTAAAAGCAAATATCAATAGCCGCAAAGATGATCACCTACCCTACACCTCTATGGTAGCTGTAGAAGACACGATGAATAAAGGCGGCGGTGCAATATGGGATTTTGAAGAAATAAAGCGACTTTCCGCATTTTGCCGATCAGAAGGCTTAGCTTTCCACTGTGATGGTGCTCGATTGTTTAATGCACTAATCGAAACGGGCATATCGCCCAAAGAATACGGGGCGCAGTTTGATTCAATCAGTATCTGTTTGAGCAAAGGCTTGGGCGCGCCTATCGGCAGTTTATTGTTAGGAACAAAAGCGTTTATCTCACGAGCTCACCGAAGAAGAAAAAATATGGGCGGCGGAATGCGTCAAGCGGGCTTCGCTGCAGCTGCTGGCTTGTATGCCCTTCAGCATCAAGTGGAGCGATTGAAAGAAGATCACTCGCATGCCCAATTGCTCAAAGCATGTTTAGAGCAGCAAACTTTTGTGGCCAAGGTACTTCCGGTGGATACCAACATTGTCATTTTTCAATTAGCCAATGGTATGCCTGCGGTTAAAATGGTAGAATTACTCGCGCAAGTGGGTATTGCCTGTTTTGCTTTCGGGCCAGACAAAATAAGATTTGTAACGCACCACGATGTGAGCCGCGAGGAAATAGACGCTGCGATAGAACTATTAAAAGGAGTAAAAGCTGATTGATTCAGCTTTTACTCTATCACCACATTCTTATGGGCAACACCGCCATCGGTGCTGATTTTCATCACGTAAAAACCGCTTGGTAATTGCGTGTCCACTGTCATGCGCGTACTTTCTTCATTCGTTGCTTGCACAAAAACCAGCTTTCCAGAGTTATCGAAAAGCATTATTTGCGCTTTACTGCGAGATGGCCATTCAATGGTAAATGATCCCGAAGATGGATTTGGATAAACACTTCCTGCATTCCATTCCACTTCTTCCACCCCTACGCAATCATCTACTACAAATCCGTAAACATCTGTTTCAACACAGCCATCGTCTGTTGACATGGTGAGGATGAGGTAATGGGTGCCCAATCCCCATGATTGTGCATCAATAACAAAATAGGAATTGGTGCTTTCATCTTGCCAGAGGTAGTTATAGCCTTCTGGAGCTTGCACTGGGAAAACAACGTTTCTGCAAACAACAGTATCGTTTCCTAAATCCAATTGCAAATCATCCAAGGGTTGAAGTGAAAACTCATTTTGGAAAGTGCACCCTCTAGCATCTGTAATGGTAAGGAGATACAAACCTGCTTGAAGCCCATTGACATCTTGCGAAGCGGCAGCAAATCCGGCTGGACCGCCCCAGGTGTAAGTGTAATCAGGCGTAGCACCCGCTACTGAAACGTTCACTGAACCGTTCGTTGAATTCACACAATCCGGAAAATTGACAGAAGAATCCACCTGCCATTGCTCTGGTTCGCCTACTGTGTAGGTGCCTGTGAAGGTTTGCCCGCAGGTAGTCGTCAAAGTCAATTGATAAGTACCTAACTCTAGACCCAAAATTTCATTTTCTGTTGAGGTATATCCATTAGGACCAGTCCAAACGCACGAGAAATCGGCACTTGAACCCAACACAAATGGACGAATGTGACCATTTGGTGTAGATGTTTTGTCTAGCGGGCAGGGTGTGTCAAACACCTGCGCATCGAGGCTCGAACTTACATTCACAGGTGACATCGAAACGGCAATATCTCCTACCGCTCCTTCCCAACCATCTACTTGCAAGTAATAAGTAGCGCCAGCTTCAAGGCATCCGGTATAGATCAATGAAGCGTAGCCCGTGTTAAACGAACATCCACCAAACATATCGTCATTGGCACTCACCAATTCGAAGGTGCTCATGTTTTGGCAATCGCTGCCTTTCCAAAGAGCTATTTGGGTGTCCACAAAATTGAGTGGATCGCAGGTGGTAATTTCATAATTGCCCATGCCATCAGGCGCAGTGAAAGTGAGCCATACACTATTGGTCGAGTTGCCTTCACACCAGTAACCATAAACAGAGCAATCACCAGCGCCAGGAGAAAGTTCGTTGTAACCAGCCACCGCGGTTTCGTTATTGACTGTTACAGAGCTGCCATCCATGGGCAAATTGAGGGCACCACAAGGCGAATCGTATGCAGGTAAATTACTGTTCCCTACTTCGAAGGTCCATGTATTACCGAAGCCGCTGCCCGTATACACATGAGTAAGACCTCCATCCTCGTAAATTTCAAATACCAAACCGCCGTCGCCATAAGTATCTACAAAAAACAAATCGATCATATCTCCGGGTGTCATGCAGTAATCACCTTCTATGTATAAGGTATTTTCGGCATAACCATCAGCACTATTACCCGAGGTTACTCCAGCGCATCCCACATTCGAGTTGGCGCCGCTATCAATAGAACCGTTGCCACAACCAACACCCGCAGGAGCTAATTCCCAGTAAGTTTCATACGGCCAAGGATCGGTGTACACATTCATCGACACTGCTATCTGTCCACCGCTGCATTGCGCAAAGGCTTGATTTGATAGAACAGTAAAAAGGGCTAATGATAAAAAACGTAGAGAAGTTTTCATGCGGTTAATTAAGGTTCTCAAATGTATAATTAATCGTGTCTTTTTCTAGGATAGAAATCGCAAATGCTTGTATTTTCAAGATTCCCAACCATTTCAGGGGGCTTACATTTATCACAATGTCGTACCTTTGCAACCAATAGTATGAACATGAGAATTCAAGCCGGCATAACACAGGAGTTACCTGTATTTGAAATCACTGCCGAAGGTGTATGGTTAGGCAACGAGCGCGACAAGGCGCTTTTATCACGTAAAGAAGCCGGAAGATGTGAAGTAGGAGAACTCCGTAAGGTGTATGTTTTTTATAATGAAAACCGTGATTTTGAGGCCACCACCCGAGTACCATTATTGGAACTCAACCAAATTGGAAGCTTTCGAATTCTCAATGTAAATGATCTAGGAGGCTTTATCAATATTGGTATTCGCCGTGATATTTTGATCCCCAAACGTGAGCAAAGAGCCTTGCTCGAAGAGGGCCGTATGGCCTTAGTTATTCTCAAAGATGATCCTCAAAACAGGCGATTGTTCGCAAGCACGCGCATTGTTTCTCATTTACGCAATATTGATTTGCCCTATAAACGCGGCGATGAAGTAGAGCTGATTGCTGCAGAGCGTCTTGAAATTGGACACCGAGTGGTGGTTAATGGCATTCACCACGGCATCATCTTCCGCACTGAAATGCTCCGCACGGTGCGTGAAGGAGAACATTTCAAAGGCTATATCCGCAAAATCGAAAACAACGAGATTACGGTGAGCATGCAAAAAGAAGGTGTGGAACTCATCGATGATGCCACGAACCGACTCATGGAGTTTTTAGAAAACAACAACGGTTACCTTCGATTGACAGATGATAGCGATCCAGAAGAGATCAAACTTCGACTGCGCATGTCGAAAAAAACATTCAAAAAGGCGGTTGGTGTGCTGTACAAGCAAGAGAAAATTGCACTTACCCGTTTTGGAATTAAGCTCGTAGATCGTTCTGTATTGGAAGAGAAAAAAGAGGAGCCCAAGCGTCGTCGCAAAAACGAATGATGTTAGCATCCTTTTCAAAAGTCATTTTACTTCGTGTGCCGAACACCCCTCGAAACCACTGATTTTAGCTCCCACTAAATAATTAGCCTTGTTCGCCCAACAGCTCTACGACTTTTTTGTATTCAATCCGAAAGCGCCCTTTATATTCACTTCGCTGAGCTTCTGGGTGTTTTTCGCCATTGTATTACTTATAGATGGCTTCGTTTACAAAAAGCGATTGGTGCGTCACAGTTTTTTATTTATCGCCTCGCTGTTTTTTTACTATAAAACGACTGGCTTCTTTTTCTTACTGCTGCTCTTCACGGCAATTTGGGATTATCTCGTTGGCGGGGCTATTCATCGATCCGTTGATCCGCGAAAAAGAAAACTATGGCTCACTACCAGCGTAGTGATGAACCTAGGTGTACTCTTTTATTTCAAGTACGCCTATTTCTTTACTGATTCTTACAACACCTTATTCAATACCCACCACCACGTATTCAATTACTTGGGACATTGGGGTAATGGCTTTTTCGGCACCCATTTCGAAGTCGATAAAATCATCCTTCCCATCGGTATTTCATTTTTCACCTTTCAAAGCATTAGCTACACGGTAGAAGTGTACCGAAAGCAATTGGAACCAGTGAAATACTTTACAGACTTCGCGTTTTTTGTCACCTTCTTCCCACAGTTGGTGGCGGGTCCTATTGTGCGCGCTACCGACCTTATACCACAGCTCTATAAAGAGTACAAGTTATCTCGAGCCGAATGGGGATTAGCCATCTTTTGGATACTGAATGGTTTGGTAAAAAAGATTTTTTTATCCGATTACATCGCCGTCAATTTTATTGACCGTGTATTTACCAAACCCGATTCTTACACAGGGTTTGAAAACCTGATGGCCATTTATGGCTATTCCCTTCAAGTATATGCCGACTTTTCTGGTTACACCGACATGGCCATTGGCGTAGCCTTGCTCATGGGTTTTCACCTCACTAAAAACTTCGACTCGCCGTACAAAGCCACCTCTGTCTCCGACTTTTGGAGGCGATGGCACATGTCGCTTTCCAATTGGCTTCGCGACTATCTGTACATACCACTTGGCGGCAATAAAGGCGGAAGCATCGGTTCTTATATTGTATTCGCGCTGCTGTTGGGCATTTTCGCCTTGCTTGCTCAATCATGGATGTTACTCGTGATTGCGGCCGGCATTATAGCGGTATTGGTTACCATAGCTTGGTTCATTAAACGTTTTGGCAACTGGCTCACCACCAATCTAAACTTGATGATCACCATGTTGCTCGGAGGCTTTTGGCATGGCGCCAGTTGGAATTTTATCATTTGGGGAGGGCTCAATGGCTTCGGATTGGTGTTCTACAAATTATGGAACCGCATAAGCCCATGGAAAGACAAGTCTAAATGGTATTTCCGGGCGTGGGCCATTTTTCTCACCTTCACATTCATCACCTTTACGCGCGTTTGGTTCAGAGCCGGCAGCAATACCAGCTGGACCAACATGGAAGGCACTCATGACATCAAAAGCGAATTTTTATCGGCCACCTTGATGCTTGAGCGCATATTCTTACACATGGACTGGACCCTCGCGCCTCAAGTAATTGCCGGTTATTGGCAAGTGTTTGCAGTTATCGTAATCGGAATGATCATTCATTGGTTGCCCGGTTCTTTCAAAGAGCGGTACCGAACCTTTTTCTCGCATCTGCCTATTCCCGTCATCGTTTTGATTTGTTTCATTACCATTGTTTTTGTTTACCAAATCTTATCGGCAGATTTACATCCATTCATCTACTTCCAGTTTTAACTTTGGATCATGATGTACATTGCTATTGCACTAGCAGCTTTGTTAGGCGCCACACTGAGTTTTTTTTCGGGTTTTGGCTTAGGTACTATTTTGCTTCCTGCCTTTCTGCTCTTTTTTCCTCCACCAGTAGCAGTGGCCTGTTCAGCCGTAGTGCACCTGCTCAACAATTTTTATAAGTTGTTTCTAGTAGGTAAACATGCCGATAAAAAACTAGTCATCACCTTTGGAGGATTGTCATTTTTAGGATCTCTGTTAGGTGCTTTGCTACTCACGCAGATCGATGTGCACGGGGTGGTGTACGCCTATCATTTAGGAGATCATCATTTTGAAGTCACTGAAATAAACCTGCTCATCGGTATTCTAATCATTTGTTTTACCCTTTTGGAGCTCAATCCATCCTTTCAAAAAGGTATTTTTCCCCCGCAGTGGATCAACATTGGAGGACTGATCAGCGGATTTTTCGGTGGTTTGAGTGGGCACCAAGGAGCATTGCGCAGCGCGTTTTTAACAAAAGCTGGACTTACCAAAGAAGCCATGCTCGGCACGCGGGCGGTGATAGCCACCATCGTGGACATTACCCGAATAAGCATTTACATCACCCTCTTCCAATCCGGAACGGAGCAACTCAATTGGCCATTGATCCTTTTCGCAACCCTCTTTGCAGCCACAGGAGCCACTTTGGGCAATAAATGGGTCAAAAAGACCGAACTTTCTACCGTCAATAAAATCGTAACCTATAGCTTAATTGCTTTTGGAATAGGTTTAGGATTGGGATGGATTTGATGCCTATATTAGCCGAAGCAGTATCTACCCATGCAGTCACACTACTGGAAAATAGTCATTGTTTTTTTGGCTTTGGTCTCGTGCCAAACCAAAAACCCCAATGAATTTGATTTTTCTAAGCTCATTGGCCGCTGGGAATATACCGATCCAAAATCGCATCAAATAGAGCAATGGAACAGTGAAAGCGATTCTTCGCTCGTAGGTAAAGGCTTTGTACTCGAGCAAGGCGACACCACATTCATTGAGTTTTTAGCCCTAAAAAAAATAAATGGGGTGTGGAACTACATCGCCCAGGTGCCTTCGCAAAATGAGCAAAAAGAAGTTTATTTTCGACTCACCTCTCAAAGTGCTAGCAAGGTAGAATTCAGCAATCCACAGCATGATTTCCCGCAAAAAATTGTGTATGCGCTTCAAAGCGACAACACCATGCAGGTATATATTGAGGGCCCGCAACAAGGCAAAGTAGCTCGAATCACATTTGACTTCAGTAGAAGTGCTTTACCCTAATTCCTATCGTATGAGCGACTCGGCACATGATAAAGCCCTTCATTTAGCGGTAGATCACATTCGTCAGCGCAGTCAGTTAAGAACAGCTGATCAATATGTGGCAGGCCTATTAGCTGGTGATCGATCTTTACTCTCACAAGCCATCACTTTGGTAGAAAGCACGGCACCAAAGCATAAAGCCCTTGCCAATTCGATTATCCAAGGCTGTTTACCTCATTCGCACCGCTCCTTGCGCATTGGCATTACCGGCGTTCCAGGAGTAGGTAAAAGCACCTTTATCGAATCTTTTGGAAAGTACCTGACTGGTTTAGGAAAAAAAGTAGCTGTGCTGGCCATTGATCCTACGAGCCCAATAAGCAAAGGAAGTATTCTCGGTGATAAAACACGCATGGACCAATTGGCCATAGATCCCTTGGCCTTTATACGCCCTTCGCCAAGCGCACAAACGCTCGGAGGTGTTGCTCGCAAAACGAAAGAAACGATATTGCTTTGCTCTGCCGCTGGCTACGATGTTATACTGGTAGAAACAGTGGGAGTAGGACAAAGCGAGACAGCAGTGCACTACATGACCGACTTCTTTTTGTTGCTCATGTTAGCCGGTGCTGGCGATCAGCTTCAAGGTATTAAAAGAGGCATCATGGAAATGTGCGATGGTATGCTCATTACCAAAGCTGATGGAGAAAATGCCCGTTTAGCGCAGCGTGCATCAGCCGAATATGCAAGTGCGCTTCACCTCTTCCCTGCTCGATCTGATGGCTGGTTTCCGCAAGTGGCTACTTGTAGCTCGTTAGAAAAAAACGGAATCGATGACGCTTGGAAGATGATCAGTGCATATGAAAAATGGTCAAAAGATCGTCACACCTTCGAAGAACGAAGAGCCGCGCAAAACATCCACTGGATGCGTGAAAGCTTTCAAGGACAACTGGCAGATTTGATCATGGCCACTGAAGAGCGCCGGGCTTTGTGGCATTCGTTAGAAGAAAAAGTAAAATCGGGCGAACTCAGTCCTTTTGCTGCTGCCGATCAACTGTTGGCGCTTATTGAGTTTCGCCAACCATAAAGATATCGATCATTCCCAAAAGGTACTGTAGAATGAAGGCGGCGAATAATAGAGCCGTAATGAACAGACGTGTTTTTTTGGGAGTGCCTTGAAACTCGTCCCATCGTACCACAAGATCTACGAAAATAGAAGCAATAGCGAGGAATTCAAGAAACATGATCAAGCCCCAGTGTTCTCCAATTTTATTGTAAAAAACAGCGGCCATTGGAAAAGACGAGGTTACAAATTTACCTGGCCAATACACCACATTAAAAACTGCCAATAGCACATACACGGCAGGTATAAGCATCTTATTCGACTTTTCCATGGTGCGAATTTAGTGCAAGGAA
Organism: Bacteroidota bacterium; assembly: GCA_039798265.1. GTDB lineage: Bacteria > Bacteroidota > Bacteroidia > Flavobacteriales_D > Sanyastnellaceae > JBDKGH01. The sequence continues at coordinate 15,008 of JBDKGH010000107.1, forward strand.
AGGAGAACAAATGCAAACTATTTACGGTACAACTTTCTTTTTATCCCGAACTTTGCCGGCTCATGCCAGGGTCTATATTATTCAACTCATTTCAGCAACCGATTACCCAAGTTGCCCTTCCCACTTCATTGCATTTGATTGGTGAAGACGGTGTACCACATGAATTATGTGTATTGGCTTGCAACGAATTGCAGCATCACTTGGAGAGTCAGCAATTATGGAAACACAATTTCGGACTGGGCAGTCATGAGGAGAAAACGGTAGTGGCCAAAATGTTTGGCGTTTTGGTGGTGAAAAACAAGGAAGGCGAAATCGGCTATCTCGCAGCCTTTTCAGGCAAATTAGCCGGGGGTTATCACCACCCGATTTTTGTACCTGCCGTTTATGACGGATTAGTAGAAGGCAGTTATCTCAACCTCGGCATGCAAGAGCTCAACCGCATGAATGCCGCTTACCGCTTGATCGATCAGAGCACCGAAGCTGGCAAACACGACGCATCCATTTTGGGAGAAAAAAGAAAAAACCATTCATCTCAACTACAGCGTAGAATATTTGAGGACTACAAGTTTGTGAATGTTGCGCGGCAAGAAAAAAGCCTCCGCGAAATATTTGATCCGATACAGCCTCCTGGAAAAAACCCACCCGCAGGTGCTGGCGAATGTGCCGGAATAAAATTATTGCAATACGCTTTCTTGCATCACCTTACTCCCCTAGCCTTAGCCGAGTTTTGGTGGGGCAAAGACCCTCGCAATCCTTCGTGGGTGCACGGACAATTTTACCCCTGCTGCAAAGAAAAATGCGAACCGATATTGGGCTTTATGTTGGGGTGAGTGACTGGCAAACTGCAATTTCATCCATTACCAATTCACCTTTTCCTTAATAAATCACTTTGAAATAGTTTCAGCCTTTTCTTTTATGCGGGTTAGATAGAATCTTGCTCCGATATAAGGATTCTTCAATACTCTACTCAAATTTGTCCTATCGTGATAAGCGGAAATTCGATCAAATCGCACCCAAGTATGGCCCACGTAAACAGAACATTTCTTGAGAAAAAAGAAATCCATTTCTACACTTGTGTTTCTTCCCTTAGCATAATCAGGCAAAGCATTTTGATCAAAAGCCGTTGTAGAATTATCCCTTGAAATACTATATACACTCCAGCCACCAGATGCTCGCAAGGCCAACATGTGTCGACTTCCTAGAGGAAAGTTATACTGAGCACCAATAGCAGTACTCTTAGATCGATAACTCCGAGAATATATATTACTAGTACCCGAAAGCACGCCTATTTCTCCGAAGATATAAATCGTAGGCAAAAGGCGAAATTGGGCTCCAAACATTAAAGAGCTTGCCATACTCAACTTCTCCACCTTATCATGAACCCATAGACGTTGCATGTAAACGGCTGAACCAACATATCCAGCCACCTTTCCATACCTATATGGTGTAGGCTTTAGCTCACCCGAACGAAAATTTCTAACATAACTAATCTCCAAATTTTGGCTTCCTTGATCTATCCATGGATACAATTGATTTTTAAATAAAAAATTCAATTGACACGACAGGGAATTTTTCTGATTGATTCTAATGTTAGCCCCTACAGCCAAAGAGTTTTGTAGCCACTTAGAACGCCTCTCGACACCAATTAAGTTTGCGGTACTTTCAACTTGATTTTTCAAGAAAAAATGATTCCTAGAAAATTTAATAAATGGATGAATAATACCATCGTTGTTTTTTCGCGTGAAAACCAATCCCACCGTAGGAGCAACATTCTGCAGTCGCGCGTTTGTATTACTCGGAAAATGATGGACATACTTGAGATCGAGAGAAATATTCATAAAGCTTAACGCACGTATTTCTCCTCCCCCGGAAAACGACGCTCCAAAGGGTAAATTTAGACTTGGATCATTCAACAATGGTGTCCAAACACCAGTTGCAATACGTGGATACCATACTTGTGCGTTTGTTCGAACAGCGAACCAACTAGACAAGCAAACTAAAAGCATAATTAGTCTAATTTTCATCAACATATCGAAAATAATTAATTCCTTCGAAAGGAAAATTCTCAACCACAGCCCCATGAAAGCTAATAGACTCCATCGAAACAGTATCAGTGATATCATATAAAACAAGGCTATCACTCCTATTGAAATGAACTATCCTCGATACTGCATATTTCCCAATGAATTCTTCTGGACGCTTAACCGCCTCACCTGTAGGACAGTTCGCTATCATAACATCATGGTTGTAGAATACAATGTTCTCGAAATTGTGAGCAGAAAAAATCAAGTCGATAGTGTAAGGGCTATTTTCATAGTCCACTATTGTATCCAAGGCCTCATTCTCAAACTTCATAACATGCGAAAGCACGTAATGACTTCGACGAAAAGAATTTTCCTGTGAACAACTCATCAAAACAATGGCAAAGACTAAGTATTTCATCATTTTTTATAAAGTCGATTGATCCGTTACTAGACAAGACTTAACTAATATAAGATTTTTCAAATTCATGATAAATTCGAGTTTACTTTATTATTCTCCTTCATTGCGAAAATAATTGAGTCCTTCGAACGGAAAATCCAATACAAATCTCCCCCCTTTACCAAGCCATTCCCCACTTTCTATATCCTTTATATGAACAATTACCAGACTGTCATTGCGATTAAAGTAAACACTTCTATAGACAGAATAACCTCCATGTATCTCATCCACCCCTCGCGCTTCTTCTCCAGATGGCATATTAAAAAGCAACTCTTCTTTTTTAAAGAATGCAAAGTCTTCATAATTATACGCTGATAGCAGGATATCCAAAGAGTAATCGCTGTTGTCAAAAACTTGCAAAGTATCCAAAACACCATTCTCAAATTTCATTGTGTGCGAAAGCACATTATGACTTCGACGAAAAGAATTTTCCCGTGAACAACTCATCAAAACAATGGCTAAGAGTAGGTATCTCATCATTTTTGCAAACTATATTTATACGCGTATTTTTCTGTTTTAACAAAATATATTCCATTCGAAAATACGGACAAATCCAAACTAACACTGTTTTTTATCGAATAAAAATTGAATAAAACAATCCCATTAGCATCATAAATTTTCACTTCTCCCAAAGCCGATCATGTCTTTTGACCTTCCCATAGCATCGATCTGATAATATATTCTCAAAGAATCGACATAGCTATCGTAAAGAAGACCTGTAGCAAATTGATACCCCGGTCCTTCGATGTTGCTTAATTCCGGCGCCGCGGCATAATCAACTATTCGGACGATTAATCCATCTTCCGTGAAAAGAATACGATTACCAGTAGCATATTTAGAAACGCCATACAGCCGCAAATCCTGAGAATTAAAGGTATCCCACACACCATCATTCTGCACAATTCTCGAATCAAATTCAAAATTACTCACTTCATCAATGGAGCGCTTACATCCAAAAATCAGCAATAAGCTTAGGAACATGGATGAATAAATTTAATGAACTTCATCGAAGACAGCTATTTATGTTTTCCATTTTAAAAATCGGATACTTCTAAAAACTCTATTTATACAAATAAAACCTCAGGCCCACCCCTGGCACCATCAATCTTCCGCTCACATCGTTATATCCACTTCCGACTCTGTTCGTGTAGAATCTTATACGATTAAACGAGGTAAATGCGGTGACCCTTTTACCAAAATCAAACTCCATTTCCAAGCTAAAACCGTGTCCAATAG
>JBDKGH010000108.1:0-4173 GCA_039798265.1 Bacteroidota bacterium
GTTTGAAGAATTTCAAGGAATAATACACTTCGCCTCTTTGATTGACAAATCGTTCTTCTAAAGAAACCGATTCGCCTGTCGATAAGCAGCGGTTAAAGTACTCCTTTCGCACTTCGGCCATAGAGGTTGAAACACCTCTAAAAGCGCAATACTCAAAATCCGTTTTTCCAATCAACCATTCTCTTACGCTATCATTTTTAACTGCGTTTTTATTGATGAACAGATAACGCTGAGATGTATCAAACACGCAGAGATCAACAGTAGCTGCATTTAAAATAGTTCGATAAAATTCGCCATTAAAATGGATGCTGTGCTTGTGGTGTTGTGTGCGTTGAAACAACAACATGTACACCGGAGTATCCACGTTGGTAATCATACGCGAACACACCAAATCAAACTCATCCGTCGCCTCTAGTCCTGCAATTGGAATGGTGTATGGCTTTTCAATCTGTGCTCCTTGTCCTTCCTCGATGGCCTTTTTGAGCTCATCTGGAATTAGCTTTATAAAGGACTCATCAATTTCCGTTCTGCCGGACCAGTTTTCGAGATAAGTCCGTGCATGCTTGGAGTAGATAAACTTGTGTGACGCCGTGTCCCAAACCACCATGAGAAATTCATCGTGTTTCAAACGGCGATGCCCTGATTTAAAAAGAATAGCCGATTCGAACACATCATCGCCTAATGAATAAGCAATTACTTGATGGCGTACGAGTAATGAATACTCCGGGTGATCTATTTCTTCAATATGTCCTTTAACGATTACATTATCGTTAGCACCGAGCTTGAGGTACATCCAACGATCGGCATCATGCTGATCAACGCTCCGCTCTCCTCGCGTGCGCAAAGCGTTATAACGATGGATAACCGCTGTGCGAAGTTCATTATCTCTTCTAATAATTTCTACATGCTGAGCAAAGATGCGGCGAAAGAATACGCCTCTAATGAGTTCCTTTTTTGTCATGGACTCATTCAGAAACATGAATTCTTGATTCACTGGGATTACATAGTCGTAGAGCCGCTCGCTCATGGTCTTCTTTTTTTAATTGCCCACCACTCGCTTCAGAATAGTCGGGTTAAGGTTTTTATGTAGTGGTAGAATCATCCCGCACTACGTGTCACCTTAAGTCAAAAACCATGTGCTTTCTAACTTGCCAAAGTTGAAAACCTTTTTTGGAACAGTCTTTCTAGCTGTTACACAGTAATTTAAGTAGCGATATAATTTTTATCATTCCCTATTCACACCCCTTCAATTTCTCCTTCACATAGAAGCAATTTCCATATTTCGGAAAGCAAACGTATGGACATCGTTTGCCCGCTAATGCCCCTGATACCGTAGGTAGTACCCTGTTTATTGCCGGCGATTGGCCAACAGCACGGGAGGACCTCCATCAAATGGATTCTCACCTCTTCCAATAGACTGGGCGTTTATTCCCGCGGCTGTTACTACCGCACGGTCGCCATATCGATTACGCATGCGATCAAGTGCTTGATATAAATTAACTCGTTCTTCGGTATCATCAAATAAGTTCATTTGATAACCCCCATTTACGAGGTGGCTAAATCGTACGCCCACCAAACGCACCAACACACGGCGATTATAGAGCTTATTGAATAACTCCAAGACCTTTGGTGTAATCATATGATCTGCCGATGTGTAAGGTATACGACACTGCATCGTTTCTGTTTGAAAATCAGAATAGCGCAACTTAACGGTAATGCACGACGTGAGCTTATCTCCTTTACGCAGTTGATAGGCCAAATTTTCAGACATGGCTATAAATAAGCCTCTCAGCTTATCTACATCAATGGTATCCTTATCGAACGTTCGTTCGGTTGAGATTGATTTTCGTTCTTGAAAAGGAATGACCGGACTTTGATCTAAGCCTTGCGCTTTTTTCCAAATAGCCACACCATTGTCGCCTAGTGCGCTCTCCAACAACTCAACGGGCATAGCTTGCAGTGTAGCAATATTACGTACACCCAGGTTGCTCAAAATCTGATACGTCTTATCGCCAACCATCGGAATTTTTTTTATCGATAGCGGTGCTAAAAATGATCGTTCATTACCATGAGCGACCCATATCTGATTGTTGGGTTTTGCCTCGCCTGTAGCGACCTTGGATACGGTTTTATTGGCTGATAGTCCAAACGATATTGGCAACCCCGTTTCATCCATTACTTTCTTGCGAAGCTCCGTGGCAAATTTGTAACACCCAAAAAATCGGTCCATGCCTGAGAGGTCACAGTAAAATTCATCTACCGACGTTTTTTCAAAAATGGGAACCGACTCCTTCACAATACCACTCACCAAATCAGAGTACTTCAAATAGTTGTACGAATTACCCCTGATGACAATAGCCTCGGGGCACAGTTGTTTTGCCAACTTCATGGGCATGGCCGAATGAACACCAGATAACCGCGCCTCATAACTACAAGAAGCCACTACACCCCGGTCGCTTGTGCCGCCTATAAGTATCGGTTTGCCCACAAGACGGCTATCCAATAACCGTTCGACAGACACAAAGAAGGTGTCCAAATCCATATGTATAATCGAACGCGGGAGCATGACGGGCACTTATTGCCCGCTAAAATAGTGAATAAACTAACATTTTTAGCCAAAAGAAATAAGACAAAAAAAATCCCGACACATGGTCGGGATCAAGTTTTATTTATTGCTTGCTTTAACGGAAGAACCGTCATCATCGTCTTCATCATCTTCATCGTCGGTGATACCAGTACCATCATCCGTTGAAGTGTCGCCTTCCCCATTGCGAGTGCTAACCGTAGTGGCCGCCGCTCCTGTGGGATCTGGCTCATCGCTTACCACATCAGTGGTAACGTGCATCGACTTGGTGTTGAGCTCTTCACGGGCCTGCTCTATGAGCTCGGAGTCCTTAGTGCAAGAGGCCAATACCACCACGAATGCGAGTGCGCAGATAAAGTATTTGAGGGCTTTTGTCATTTTGCTGCAGTCTATACAGTCACACAAAGATAACTAACTATTTGACTTATACAAGACTAATTGGAAAAAAGTTCGTTAAAATTTACGGGCACCGATATTTTCACCTCTGTACCAAGCACTTCTCCACTTGTTCCGTGCAGTTGATACGGGCCTTCTAGATGAATAACCTGCCCGCTCATCTTACGCAAAAGGGCTATCCTGTTGCCCGTAATCTGCATGCCTTTTGAAATGTGACTGTCTGTTCCCGACTTGCTCTTGAGCGACTGTTCAATACCCACTCCATTGTCGGTGATCACAAACTCAATTTGGCCATCCACGAGTGTCACTTGCACTTTCACACTTCCAGGTGCTTCTTTTGGCAACAATCCATGCCAAATAGAATTTTCTAAAAACGGTTGAAGCAACATAGCAGGCACCTTTACTTGATCGAGGTTCAACTGAGGATCAACATTTACCTCGTAATCAAACTTGTCTTTGAAGCGCATGTGCTCGAGTTTCAAATACAACTCGAGTCGCTCTATTTCTTCCCGAAGTGAAGTAAGGTTTTCTTGAGAACTGTCGAGGTTTTTTCGAATGAGCTTCGCAAAATCACTGAGGTAACGATTGGCGGCAATTCGATCTTGGCGATTGATATAATATTGAATCGAGTTCAGTGCGTTAAAAATAAAATGACGATTCATGCTCGAATTGAGCGATTGCTGCTCGAGTATGAGCATACGCGATTTCATTTCTAGCTGCTCCTGATCACGACGAGCGCGGAGCACGCGCAACCGCGAGCCAATTACCAAAGTGGCAATACCCGCTACGGCTAAAATCTCCAACAACACAAACCACCAGCGCAACCAAAACGGAGGTCGGATAGTAAAGCTGTAAGCTATGGTGTCGCTCCACGAGCCATCAGCACTTTGAGCCCTTACACGAAAAGTAAACGAGTCATAAGGAAGATTGCTGTAAGTCGCAAAATTGACCGACGTAAGTGCCTGCCAATCTTCATCAAATCCTTCTAACATGTATTGATATTTTACTTCTTCTGGGTAAGTAGTAGAAATACCATCGAAGTAAAAGGTAAAGTGATTGTTTTTATAACCCAAATCCAACTGAATGGGAAGTCCGGTTACAGGATCAACACTTTGACCCAACGACTCCCAATTGGGCTGCTTAAGATTGAGCTGAATAGATGAAAGCACAATACGCGGGGCCATTCTTAAACG
>JBDKGH010000109.1:0-29367 GCA_039798265.1 Bacteroidota bacterium
GTCATGACATCATCATTGAGGAAATTCAATTGATCGAAAAAACGGGGGGTAAAAACGACTTTTCACGTGAGTAATAAAGCAAAACATAGTCAATTGGCCAAAGCTTCGATGGGGCAATTCCATAAAAATGAATGGGCCATTTTAGGCGACCATTGCGAAGCTATTCATGCTTTTGCAGAGCAAGTAGCACGAGCTTTATGGCCGCTTAAAGTAGCCTATCTCGATGCTGATCATCAACCCAAAGAGGCTTCCTCTCCCCTTTTTTACCTTCAGGATCAGCAAACGCAGTGGACCAAAACCTTCGCTAAAACCGACATTTGGAATACCCGAATAGCTCTTTTAGATGCCGATCTTGTTTTAGTCAATGGAAACCATTTTGCCGCTAGTCGTCAGTTGGTGCTCATCAACACAGAAAAAGAAAATTCACTTAAAAAACGCTTAAACCAGGACTCCAAAGTAGACGCCGTTTTCGTTCAAGAAGAGCAAGAAATACCAGCGTTTATTTCTGATTTATTTCCACCTAAAGCATTTAATTATTTAACCAAAACAGCAGGTGAAATTCAAACGTTTTTCACCTCTAAAATAGCCGTCCCTGAGCTGAAAGTACTCATCATGGTAGGCGGAAAAAGTACCCGAATGGGAAGTGATAAATCGCTGATTAATTATCATGGAAAAGAGCAAGATTTATTTATTGCTGATTTATGCACTTCTCTTCATTTGCCTTTTGCGTTTTCTTGTTCGAAAGAAAACAGCGGTCGTTATGAATCAATAGGCTACGAAGTGATCGTAGATACTTTTTTAAACATGGGCCCAAAAGGAGGAATATTGAGTGCCTTTCAGGCGGAGCCGGATCGAGCTTGGCTCACTATAGCTTGTGATCTACCATGGATTGACGAAGTGTTTTTCCAAGAATTGATTGAGCAAAGACAGCCCTCTAAGCTAGCCACAGCCTTTTTAAGCCCCGAAAATCAAATGCCCGAGCCGCTCGCCGCTATTTGGGAGCCCCGTGCTTACCTCGCCGGCTTGCAATTTTTAGCTTTGGGAAATAGTTGCCCTCGAAAAATACTCATGCAATCCGATATTTATGCGTTTAACGCATCCAATCCCAAATGGCTACACAACGCCAATACCCCTGAAGAAGCGGCTTTGGTAAAGTCTCAAATACGTTAACATTCTGTTATCCGATTGAAATGTTTATATCCTTTCAGTAGGGAAGCAACTAATGCTGCTTGTATAGTGTTATATTTGAGAATCCATCCTATTTGTGAAACCGAAACCATTTAGTTCATATCGCCTCATTTCTCTCCTTATTGCGTGCGTGTTATGTACATGGAGCATGAGTGTTTTAGCTACTCACCTTGTTGGTGGTGAGGTTACTTACGAGCATTTAGGTAATAATCAGTACCGAGTTACGCTGAAGGTTTACCGCGATTGTGGTCCTGCCAATATCAATCAAACCCCATTTGACGATTTTGCTTCTGTAGCCATCTACCGTACTTCGAATAATGCGTTGGTGGAAACACTTTCTATCCCCTTGTCGAATACCAATGTCAGCACGGTACCCTTGACATTAGAAAATCCTTGTTTTGTGCTCCCCGATGACGTTTGTGTTCAGGAGGCGGTGTACCAAGATGAAGTGACTCTTCCGCAAATCAATGGTGGATATACCATTACCTATCAGCGCTGTTGCCGCAATCCATCCATCCAAAACATCAACTTTCCAGATGATAGTGGAGCGACCTTTACCACTCACGTTCCAGGCAGCAACGAAGCGCCTGCGAATAACAGTGGGGCTGTATTTACTAACTTCCCTCCTCCTGCTCTTTGCCGAAATGCGGCCTTTACCTTCGACCACTCTGCCACCGATCCAGATGGCGACGTGTTGGTTTATGAGTTTTGTACGCCACTAAACGGAGGAGATCCTACCAATCCTCAACCGAACCCAGCTTCACCTCCACCTTACACCCCTGTTCAATGGTCGGGAGGATTTAGCGTGAACAATCCTATTACCTCGAATCCTGGATTTCAAATCAATTCGGCAACGGGTGTGATAACTGGAACAGCTACCCAATTGGGTCAGTTTGTTATTGGTGTATGTGTGAGCGAATACCGCAATGGCGTGCTGATCAATCGCACCAATCGCGATTTTCAATTCAACGTTACCCTTTGCGATCCATCGATTATATCCGATATGCCTCCTCAAGCAGAAGCAGGACCTTCATCGGGTATTTGTGCGGGATTAACCCTCCAATTTGAAAACAACTCTACCAATGCTTCCTTTTATCATTGGGATTTTGGAGTGCCGAATATTGACAGTGACACCAGCAATGTAGAAAATCCCATTTACACTTTTCCAGCTGAGGGTACCTACGAGATCATGCTCATTGCCAACCCTGGGTTTGAGTGTGCCGACACTACCACTCAGACTTATCAGTGCTTCGATCCGCTGGTTGGAGTCATCGAAGACTACAACTTCGACTGCAGCGATGGCTCGGGTTCTTTCAGTTTTGTGGCAAGCGTAGATGGTATTTCAAGCAACACCGATTTTGACTGGAATTTTGGAGCCGGATCCACGCCCGTTTCAAGCACCACGCCCGACCCCATCGGCATTGTCTTGAATCCGAACGTGCAAACACACACGATCTCTTTGCATGTGCAAGATCAAGCCTGCGAGCACGACACCACATTGGTCATCACCATTGGACCGCCACCGATTGCGGCCATAGCTCCCCAAACTACATTTTGTGAAGGTTTTGACTATCAGTTTGAATCACAGAGCGCTAACGCCACTTCGTTTTACTGGGACTTTAACACGATTCTAAACGGAGACAACTCAACCGATGAAAATCCATTGTACACTTTTTCAGACACTGGACAATACGTTGTTTCTTTAATAGCGATGGCTCCTGACAACTGTCCGGATACCACCTCGATGCTCATTGCCATTTACGGCCTGCTCAATCCCCAATTCGACAGACCATCATCGCAATGCCTTTCTGACAACTCATTTACCTTTTTAGCCGAAGGCGCCAGTAGTTCTGAAGCACAGTATCAATGGAACTTTGGTTCAGTTGCGACTCCGAGCAGTTCGATTAGTGGTCAACCTAGCAATATTCAGTTCTCAACCAATGGTTGGCATGATGTGTCTTTGACCATTTCCGAAAATGGATGTGTAGAAACTTACACCGATAGTGTTTGGGTGGTGCAAGATCCTACCCTGGCTATAAGTGCTACCAATATTTCAGGTTGCCCCACTCTTCTGGTAAACTTCGAGGCTCAAGGAACAGCAGAAACCTCGATCTTCTATCTGTGGGATTTTGGTGATGGTGCCCAATCTTCATTGGAAGATCCTATAAACAGCTATGAAGAAAGCGGTTCTTACCCCGTAAGCTGCACGCTTTATACCACTACTGGATGTGTGCGTACGATCACTCAAAATTTGGAGACCGATATTTTTGTTGCGCCCATTCCCCAGCCTGGTTTTGTAATGAACCCTACCTCGGTGGACATCTTAAATCCAGAAATTACCATATCTGATTCCTCACTTTACAGCACTAGTTGCACGTATGTGTTTAGCGATGGTACCGTTATCAATGAATGCGATTTTGAATATGCCTTTACAGAAGCTGGCCGACAAAGTGTTACTCAAATAGTAACCAACGAATACGGATGCAAATCGTCTGTTACGGGCTACATCAACGTAGGCGGATTATTGTTCTTTGCACCCAATTCATTTACCCCCAACTTCGATGGCATCAACGATGTATGGTTGCCAGAGTCAACAGGTATTTCTGAATATAACATCAAAATCTATGATCGCTGGGGCACTATCATTTTTGAATCGAATGATCCTGCTGAAGCTTGGTTGGGCCAAATACGTGGTGGCGATCATTTTGCGGAAGATGGCATGTACTACTACCAAGTAAAACTGAGCAACTTGGTGAAGGAAAGCTTTGATTTCAAAGGCCATATCATTCTCATTCGCTAATTCAATTTTTAGTTAGAAAAACAGCACATTTACCTAAGGAAAAACATAGGTAAAGGGTTATCTTTGCGCCTTCTTTCACGTAAAGCAATGTTTGAAAATCTAACCGATAAATTCGATAGAGCCTTTAAGATCCTCAAAGGTCAAGGCCAAATCACCGAGATTAATGTCGCTGAAACACTCAAAGAAGTGCGCAGAGCCCTTCTTGATGCCGACGTTAACTACAAGACAGCCAAAGAATTTACTGAGCGTGTAAAAGAAAAAGCACTCGGCCAACAAGTACTTACTGCCGTAAGTCCTGGTCAGCTTTTGGTAAAAATCACTCACGACGAGTTGAAAGAATTGATGGGTGGTGATGCCACAGACATCAACTACCAAGGCAATCCGGGTGTGATCTTGATGAGCGGTTTGCAGGGTTCGGGTAAAACAACATTTTCCGGCAAACTCGCCAATTACCTCAAAACGAAAAAAGGCAAAAAGCCCCTACTCGTAGCGTGTGACATCTACCGCCCAGCAGCGATAGATCAGCTTCATGTAGTGGGAGAAAGCGTTGGTGTAGAAGTATTCAGTGATCGCGGAAATACCAATGCCGTAGATATTGCTACCAAAGCGATTGCTTTTGCAAAACAAAACGGATTCAACGTAGTCATCGTCGATACAGCAGGTCGCTTGGCCATCGACGAAGAAATGATGACCGAAATCGAAAATGTGAAGAAAGCTATTCAGCCTTCGGAAACCCTTTTCGTAGTGGACTCCATGACGGGTCAAGATGCCGTGAACACAGCCAAAACGTTTAATGAACGATTGAATTTTGACGGTGTTGTATTGACCAAACTCGATGGTGACACCCGCGGTGGTGCCGCCTTAAGTATCAAAGGCGAAGTTCAAAAGCCCATCAAATTTGTAGGTACAGGCGAAAAAATGGATGCACTGGATGTCTTTTATCCAGAACGTATGGCCAGCCGTATCCTCGGTATGGGTGACGTGGTATCCTTGGTAGAACGTGCCCAAGAACAATTTGACGAAGAGCAAGCCAAGCGTCTCGAAAAACGCATCAAAAAAGATCAATTTGACTTCAATGACTTTTTGGAGCAAATCGGTCAGATCAAAAAAATGGGTAGCGTAAAAGACCTGTTGGGCATGTTGCCTGGCATGGGTCAAATGAAAGATGTGGAAATCAACGAAGATGCCTTTAAGCACATTGAGGCCATCATTCGTTCGATGACTCCAAAAGAAAGAAGCAACCCAGGTGTATTGGATTCTGGTCGCAAAAACCGCATCGCTCGCGGAAGCGGTCGCAGCCTCGAAGAAGTAAACAGACTCATCAAACAGTTTGATCAAACCAAACAAATGATGAAGATGATGACCAATAAGAGTCAAATGATGAGCTTGATGAAACAAGCCAATCAAATGAGAAAACAACCCCGCTAATTCACTAGGCCCCTCAAGATTTTCCGCACATGGCACTTCAAAAAACCGATTTCCAATTTCCTCAGCAAACAAAAGTGTACCATGGTAAAGTACGCGACGTTTATTTTATTGGAGAGGAGTTGTTAGTAATGGTGGCGAGTGACCGGATCTCGGCATTCGATGTAATCCTACCAGAGCCTATTCCATTCAAAGGTCAAGTGCTCAATCAAATTGCTGGTCACATGCTCGACGCTACTGCCGATGTGGTGCCCAATTGGAAAATCGCTTCTCCAGATCCAAATGTGACCATCGGGCATCGCTGCGAGCCTTTTAAGGTAGAGATGGTGATTAGAGGTTACCTCACGGGTCACGCTTGGAGAACCTACAAAAGTGGTTTGCGCACCCTTTGCGGAGTAAGCCTTCCGGAAGGATTAAAAGAACACGATAAACTTCCCACACCGATCATTACACCCACTACGAAAGCCGATGAGGGACATGATCAAGATATTTCGAAAGAAGAAATCATTGCGCAAGGTATTGTTAGCGCTGAAGACTATGCTGTTTTAGAAAAATATACCCATGCTCTTTTCCAACGCGGAACTGAATTAGCAGCTAAACAGGGCCTGATACTCGTTGATACCAAATATGAATTTGGAAAAAAGAACGATCAAATTCTTTTGATGGACGAAATTCACACCCCTGACTCATCACGTTATTTTTATGCTGAAGGTTATCAAGATCGTCAAGACAAAGGAAAGCAGCAGCGTCAATTGAGTAAAGAGTTTGTTCGCGAATGGTTGATTGAAAACGACTTTATGGGAAAAGACGGCCAACGTATTCCCACAATGGATGCAGGTTTTGTAAATACTGTAAGCGAGCGTTATATCGAATTATTCGAACAAGTAACCGGAAAGTCATTTGAAAAGCAGGACTATACGAACGCAGAAGAAAGAATTATGACTTCTGTTAGTCTTTTTTTGCAAGCTCACTGATAGAAGTCATAAGTTGTGCAAATACTTTGATTCTTCTTTGTAGTGTAGCACACAAGCCATGCCTTTCACAGATACTCGTTTAGATCAAGATCACTATGAAAAAGCAATGCCCTTAATCAAGGAGTTGCTTTCATTATTACCCCAAGTACCGAATCTTTCTCCCAATCAGCGTGCGCTTATGGAGCACTATGATACCGAAGAGCGTATTCGACTAGAATCGCTATTGCAAACAGCGTTGATCAATCCTGAACTCATTAAAGACGATTTTCCGCCAGACGTAGTGCGCGAAGACATCGAAACATACTTGCGCCTCATTCAACTGCGCCAAGTGCTCGAATCATGTCGCGATCAGATAGATACTTTACTCAACGGTAAACTATCGCACAACAAGAAATACGCTGAAAAAGTCCACGGAATTATTCGAGAAAAACTGCAGTTTACCAAACGATAAACCGTTTACCACTTGCGGCTTTGCAACACCGTGCGGGTGAGCATAACGAAAATGGTAATCAAGGCAACAAAGTACACCACATCGCGTGAATCAATGCTTCCCAAACTGAGAGAAGCGTAGTGTTCTTGCATACCCAAATTCATCACAAATCGATCGAGGTCGCCAAAAAGAGCAAAGTTTCCAAGCGCTTGAAAACCCGAGTACATAAAGAAACTCAACATGGCAGCCAAAAGAAAGGAGACAATTTGATTTTGTGTAATACTCGATGCAAAAATGCCAATGGCCACGTATCCGCCCGCTAAAAGCAATAGGCCTATATAAGATCCCCAAGTACCACCCGTATCTATATTCCCCACAGGATCGCCCAATTGATACACGGTAAAAAAGTACAGCAGCGTGGGCAAAAGCGCAATCACCACTAGTATTAATCCTGCGAAATATTTGGCGAGAATAATCTGTAAATCCGTAATTGGCTTGGTAAACAACAGCTCAATGGTGCCGGTTCTTTTTTCTTCAGCAAAAGAACGCATGGTAATGGCCGGTATTAAGAACATAAACACCCAAGGCGAGATGAAAAACAGTGTATCGATGCTCGAGTAGCCCATATCTAACACATTCATGTCACCAGGGAAAATCCACAAAAACAAAGAGGTCACCAACAAGAAAACGCCGATCACCACATATCCGATAAGCGAACTGAGGAAGGTGCGTATTTCTTTTTTAAGTAGGGCTATCATAGGGCTGTTAAATGCTAAAGGCAAAAATAGGTAATCACGAGAGTTGAACGAGCATATCTACTGTCCAAGCTTCCGGTTTATCGGCAAAAAGTGCTTTAGTTTGAGGCCAAACCTCAGCGAAAACCGCAGACTGACGATATTTTTCGAGAAAGTCAGGATGTTCCCAATGGGAATAAGTAAAAAAAACATTTCCTTCTTTTTCTTGTCGCCACAATTCTAAATGAACGCATCCTTCAGCCGCTCTGATGTGCTGTCGATACCGCTCAAAAATGTCGATGAAAACATCGACAGACTCGGGCTTAAAGGTCATCTTCACTATTCTCTTCACCATAGAATGAAATGCGTATTGGGTCCATTTTTTTCATACCCCACAACTTGGCAGCGCCTGCGCCATAGCCCACCACACTGGTGCTCATGGCTAAAAGCAACTTGCCATTGGTGCTCCAAAGAGCCATGGGTTCGCCGGGCGGTACACCCGCAAATTGATCGCTAATTTTTGAAATCGAAAATCGAGAACGCGTCACTTCTATGCGGAAGTTTCGTCCCTTTCTCACTTGTTCAAAAACATCGCGCGTCACATTGGAAAATAAATTACCATAGTGATCGATGTATTCAACATTGGCGCGAATAAGATCGGGCTCTATGGCCACTACAGGCACCGATAGACGTTTAATGGTGTCTATTCTTTTGCCCAAAAATTCTGGAGCACCGCCTTTCGACAAATGCGCCGCCGACGTGGCCAAAACCCCTTTCATGGGAAAGAGATAGTCTTCGCCCAAAGGCAAAGTTATTTCCCAAATATCTTCTAAATCAATGTCATCAAAAATCAACGAAAAAATACCGTTGTCCGCCCCCACAAAATAATGACTCATGTGCTGAACGACGATCAATGGCTGATCAGGCGTAAACTCGGCATTCACACCAATCAAATGCACTGTGCCCATTGGAAATTGTTGCCAAACACTTTTAAGCATAAAAGCCGCTTCGTCAATGGAAAACGGACTCACATCATGCGAAATATCAACCAACACACACTGGGGCGCCAAATTGATCAATTGGGCCTTCACTTGAGCTACGTAATAATCGCGGAGCCCTAGATCTGATATGAGTGTAATAACCGACATTCTAAAAACTATTTGTTCACAGTGGCGGTTGAAAGAAACCTCCGCTGAATGAGCAACGTATTTTTTGCGGATACGAAATTGCTTTACATTCGGCAACGTTTGTAAGCATACCTACATAAGTTTTCAACCTTGATAGAGAAAGAAATTATTTTACCAGCCATAGATCCTCTCGAACTCTTTGGCCCCAACAACTCCAAGTTCAAATTGATTGTATCGCACTACCCGAAACTAAAGGTGGTGGCGCGCGGCAATATGATAAAAGTGAACGGCGACGAAACCGAAGTAGCCGCATTCGACGATATGCTCACCCTTATTTTTTGGCATATTGAAAAATACAACAGCCTTCATTTGCAACAATTGGAACGCATTTTACAAGGACAAGAAAAAGACATAATACCGCAAGGCAATGATGGGGTTTTGGTATATGGCCCCGGTGGAACGAAAGTGACTGCTCGTACGCCTAATCAAAAATTACTCGTTAGTGCTGCTGAGAATAATGATATGATTTTCGCCATTGGTCCTGCCGGTACAGGTAAAACCTATACGGCCGTGGCTTTGGCCGTTCGTGCTTTGAAAGAAAAGCATGTCAAACGCATCGTGCTCACTCGCCCAGCAGTAGAAGCCGGCGAAAACCTCGGCTTTCTTCCTGGTGATTTAAAAGAAAAATTAGATCCCTACCTCCAGCCTCTTTATGATGCTTTGATGGACATGATTCCTTATGAAAAGCTAGCGGAATATTTAGAAAAAGGAGTGATCGAAATTGCACCCTTGGCCTTCATGCGCGGACGTACGCTAGACAAAGCATTTGTGATACTCGATGAGGCTCAAAATGCAACCACAAGCCAAATGAAAATGTTCCTCACCAGGATGGGACAAAGTGCGAAATTCATCATTACTGGTGACGCTACACAAATTGACTTACCCAAAAGCCAAATGAGCGGATTAATGCGTTCCGTAGAACTGCTCCGAGGCATCGATGGCATCGGCATTATTCAACTCGACGAGTCAGATGTCATCCGTCACAAGCTGGTGAAAAAAATCATTTTAGCTTTTGAAAAACACGAAGCAGAGCGAGCGGAAAAAAATGAACGAAACGACCGCAACGACCGAGGAGATCGCCATAGAAATAACGCGCACTAAGGAGTGGTATAGCTGTCGTAATAGCTTTTTTCCAACTCTCTAAATCGTTGCATTTCGATGGTGAGCTCAGATAATAATTCATTATAAACGGTAATATCCACACGAGGAATAATAAAAGGCCCCGTGTAATACAGTTCTTCCGGATTGCCCGATTCAAAGCGGGCAAAGGAATTTTCCAATTGAATGAGCAGTTGCTGATATTGCTTGAGCATCAATTCAAGTTCAGAAACGAGTTTATAGTGCGGCTGAAAATCGGGCATGCCCAATTTTAATCCCGTGCTTTGCAAGTGACGCTTGCATGCAGACAATTTAAATCCTTGCATTTCAAGACTATCTTGAAATTGATACAATCGCTTTCCCATCTTTTCGAGCACCTCAAAATGATCGTCCCTAGAAATGTGATATTGACTGCATAGAGCAGCGTAAGCCATGCTGTCTTGGTGCATCACCATGGCCGCTTCCATCAATTGAATGTTTGAAACAACATAGCCAGAATCCACACTCGCTATCTGTTGCTTCATTTTTGGGGTGATCCGCACCTTTTCTTTTTTCCCAATCTCCGTAAACAAATATTCGTAGCCCGCATCAGCGAGCATTCTGCTCATCAAAGCATCATTGGTGCGGAGATAGGCACTTTGAAAAATAGAATCGAGAGATCCATATGGAATTTGTGATTTATCTCCCACCACTGCCATCAAGCCTTGATGGAATATCCGCACGCTAACAAACTGATCTGAAAGTACTTTTTCACTCTTCAAAACCTCCATTCGAGAGGCATCCAATGCACTCTTGATTTCGCTCACTTCTTTGACCGAAGAGCACGAAGCAAGGACAAAAGCAATGAATATATAAACGAGAAAGCGCATTAGCGGATACGATCAACGGAGCGCACTAGCTCCTCGTCTTTACGAATGTTTTTTGCGGCAAACCAAGTAAGCACCAAAGCAATAACAGGTAAAAAGAAAGACGCTCCGATAGACATTTTACCATTCGGTAAGGCCTTCGCTACATGGCTGATATACAAGTATAACATCACAAAAGAAACCGCATACAATATGAACGCAAAACGAATCAAGGCCAATTGTTTTTTACGGTCTTTGAAAGAAAACATGACCCAACCCGTAAGCATTATCACCAAGGTGAGGGGAAGGAAAATAAAATAGCTATTGTATTCAGGAAGGTAGGTCAATGTTTCCATCGACTTTACGCCGTAAGAACGCAAGTGCAAAGCCGCTGTGCCTTCGCCTGGAGTAAGCGTTGCAAACGGAAGGAAGAAAGTGGTAGCTGTGAGCAAAATAGCTCCGAGCAAAAACAAAGATTGAAGGCGTTGTAACATAGAAAAATCAAAACTTGATGAGGGCAAATATACAGGAACAGCAGAGTAACCGTCTATTACTACCAATCCAAAAGACATAAGTCTTCGAAAAAAAACTTTTGGTATTCGGAAATTTAGCTTACACTTGCAGTGCTCGTTCGAGCGAATTCAACTTTTTTCCCTCAATTTATTATTTCCCTGCTCCCTAACGGAGAACGAAAATTCAACTATGTACGATATTCTCAAGCTGAATAGCATGAAGGTGGCCGAACTCAAAGAAGTGGCCGAAAAAATGGGCATTACCAATGCCGAGAAACTCAAGAAACAAGATCTTGTTTTCAAAATCATGGACCACCAATCGGTAAGCAATGCTTCCGATACGCCATCGGCACCTGCCGCACCTTCAGCACCAGCAGCACCAGCTGCTTCGGATGAAACTGCACCAGACGGAGGCAAAAAGAGAGAACGCACGCGCAAGCCTGCTTTTGAAAAGGCGAATCCATCCGAGAATCCTGCTCCAAAGCCCAATCTATTTGCAGACGACCACATCGTTCCAGAATTGGACTTCATCTCTCCTGCTCCACGAAAAGAAGCCGTTATCGAAAACAAAGAGGAGAAAAAGGAAAGCACCAACGAAGCTCCTGTCGCCAATACTCCTGCACCCGCAGCGGGTAATGAGCGTCAAGAACGCAGTGACCGCTTTGAACGCAACCTTCGCGATCGCAATGATCGTAATGAGCGTCGTGAATTTGTTCCTAAAAACCGCGACAACCAATTCCGCGATAATCAGAACAGAGACAATCAGAACAGAGACAATCAAAATAGAGATTTCCAGAATCGCGACAATCAAAACCGCGAACAGCCGCTAGGCGATGCCCCTGCTCAAGGCAATCAACCCCGCCAAGGATTCCAAAACAATCAAGGAAACCAAGGCAATCAAGGAAATCAGAGCAATCAAAATAATATTGCACGCCCTGATCGCAGCAAACGCGGTCAGCCTGATGAGCATGGCTACAACTTCGATGGTGTAGTTATCGCAGAAGGCGTTTTAGAAATCATGCCCGATGGCTTCGGTTTCATGCGTTCATCCGATTTCAATTACCTCAACTCGCCTGATGATGTTTACGTAAGTCAACAACAAATCAAGAGTTATGGCCTTCTCACTGGTGATACCATTCGTGGAGCTATTCGTCCGCCACGTGAGGGTGAGAAGTATTTCCCGCTCATTCGCGTCGATTCAATTAATGGCCGTGATCCAGGATGGGTGCGCGACCGTGTACCGTTTAAATTCTTGACGCCGTTATTCCCATACGAGCGTTTCCATTTGGCCGATAACAACAACAATATTTCCATGCGCATCATGGACCTTTTCTCACCTATTGGTAAAGGTCAGCGTGGTATGATTGTTTCGCAACCAAAAACAGGTAAAACAACCTTGTTGAAAGATGTGGCCAATGCCATTGCCATGAATCACCCCGAAACTTACTTAATGGTATTGCTCATTGATGAGCGCCCAGAAGAGGTTACGGATATGAAGCGCAGCGTAAAAGGCGAAGTAGTAGCCTCTACCTTCGATGAGCCTGCAGAACGCCACGTGAAGATTGCCAACATCGTATTAGAAAAAGCAAAACGTTTAGTAGAGTGTGGTCACGACGTGTGCATTCTCCTCGACTCCATCACGCGTTTGGCTCGTGCTTATAATACCGTATCACCTTCCAGTGGTAAAGTACTTTCGGGTGGTGTGGAAGCGAATGCATTGGAAAAACCAAAACGTTTCTTTGGTGCCGCGCGCAAAATTGAAAACGGAGGTTCGCTCAGCATCATCGCTACAGCACTTGTAGATACCGGTTCTAAAATGGACGAAGTTATCTTCGAAGAGTTTAAAGGAACAGGTAACATGGAATTGCAGTTGGATCGCCGCATCAGCAACCGCCGTATCTTCCCTTCTATCGATATTCTCTCATCGGGAACGCGTAAAGAAGATTTACTTCACGACAAAGATGTTCTTCAACGCATGTGGATCTTACGTCGCCACTTGGCCGATATGAATCCTGTGGAAGCCATGGAATTTGTGAAAGATCGCATTGACAAAACACGCAACAACGAAGAGTTCCTCGTTTCCATGAATGCCTAATAAAAGCGACATGAAAAAGTGGGTTTCCTTCTTTCCTTGGATATGTTTAGCCGCATGGTCAATCCTTCGATTGGCCATGGGCTTAGCTTTCTATCCTGGCGATTATGATACAGGGCGTACCGTAGGCGTTTTTTCCAATTTGCTCTTTATCCTGTTGGTCATCTTCGTCGCTATTATCCAATCTTACAAAACAGAACGAGAGAGCACCAGTTTTTTATTCGATGTAAAAAATGCATTGGGTAAAGCCATGCGTTATGTCGTTGGAGTGGTGATTGTCTCTACGGTGTATTATTCCCTTTTTACCAATGAATTGGCCATCAAGCGCGAGAAGGATGTAATTGCCATTGCACAAGCGCTCGATACAGAAGAAGAAATCATTGAGATCAAAAAGCAAAATGAAATGCTCAAAGATTTGAGCACGGAACAGATTTATAATTCAGCAGTGGAACGCGCGAACACCTTCACCAGTGTGAAGGTCATTTCATCGGCTTCATTCATTGCCTTAACACTAGTGAGTGTTGCCTATTCCCTACTTGGTGTATTTTTGTTTCGTAATTTTTTGAAGAAAAAGACCGCATAGAACCATAGACAATAAATGACTCTGCGGATAGTTAAGTGCTTGATATTTTAAATACTGCCATGAATCGACCCTTAAAATACATTGTGCTTTCCCTTCTGCTTGTTTCTTCAAGTAGTGCTTTCGCACAAAAAATTCAGGGCCAGAAAAACCTGCCAACCTTTGATATGCGATATTATCATTTTGGCTTTTTACTCTCGTTCAATACCTCGTCGTTTTACATCGACAACAAAGCAGACTTTACCTTTCAAGATTCATTATTAGGGATAGAAAATGTACCTCAATCGGGCTTTAACCTAGCGCTATTGGCTTCTTTCAATCCCACCAAGAATATCAACTTGCGCTTTATTCCTGGACTTTCCTTCCAAGATCGTGGACTCACCTATCGCTTTTTACAAGCGGATGGTACCACCAAATCCTATTTAAAGCGCACCGAATCCGTTTGGCTCGAATTTCCTTTGCTCATTAAGCTGCGCACCAATCGAGTGGGCAACTTTGCAGCCTATAGCCTTATTGGTGGAAAATATTCGTTTGATATGCAATCGCAGAAGGACGTGAACAACCAATTGGCAGAACAAATCATTGTCAAGCTCCAAGATCGCGATTATGCCATCGAAGCCGGTGGTGGATTCGACTTCTTCCTTCCCTACTTCAAATTTGCGATTGAATTCAAAACATCGATTGGTATCCCGAATCTCCTTGTTCCTGAAAACAATCAATTCGCCAATCCCATCTCCAAACTCCGCTCCCGCGCTTTCGTTGTTTCCATGACGTTTGAAGGATAATCTCATCCTAATCTCTCAGCAACATTACAAATCCAGATTTGCCTTCGCCCTGTTGACCTTCAAGAGGTTCAATTATCCAATAGTAGGTTCCAGAAATACAATCTTCTCCGTTCCAGCCCAAGGCTACGTTGCTCGTTTTAAAGACCTCTGCACCCCAACGATTGAAAATGGTAAGTTGCCATTTTCCGGGAAATTCTTCGAAAGGAAGGAAACGGTCATTTTGACCATCGCCATTGGGAGTAAAGATGTTTGGGAGAGTTAAGTTTCCTGCGCCGTCTATTTGAATAAATGCACTCAGTGTATCAATGCAACCGTTTTGGTTTTCGACAATTAATGAGACGGCATAGTTGCCCGGCACAGCAGGGAAGTTAATGACTGGATTTTGTTCTACAGACGCATTCGGTATTCCTAATTCAAAACTCCAGTTGTATGTTGAAGGATTACCTGTGCTTGTTGAGGTGAAGGTGATTTCCGTATTCTCAATGGTCGCTGGTTGCGGATTGGCAATAAATTCGGCAATTGGAGCCTCGTTCACGATGACTGTAATGGAATCGCTGAAGAGACAGCCATTCAAATCAACAACATTAACGCTGTATGTTCCGCTTTCATCCACTGTATAACTTTCACTGATACTCCCGTCTTGCCAAGTAGAAGAGTCGAAGCCAGGAGCGGATAGCACAATTGTTTCGCCTTCGCAAATAATCACATCATCTCCGAGATCTAAAGTGGTACCGTTATGAATCACAATGTTCGTATTATCGGAGCATATAGTTTCTGGTCCGTTGGTGGGCAGGGCGTAAGTCAGGGTAGTTACAAAGCCTAAGGGTTCTTGGCTTAACACCTGTTCAATTAAATCACCTGTGAATTTATCGATATGATAGAGTGTTCCACCTGCATCTATACCCCACAATTCATTGGCATTGTAATCGTAAGCAAGGCCTCTTAAATCAGCCACTGTGCTTCCCACAGAAAGCGCTTCGGCCGTGTTGGTATTAATCTCATACAATGCCCCGTTTGCAGTTGTTGCCCACAAGACATTGAGGGAAGGATCATAAGCAAGTCCATTAATTCCATCGTCTCCCGCAAAAAAGAAATTGTCAATGGCGAGCAAATTCAAATCACCAATGGTGGTAAGTGCTCCGTTATTGACATCGATGGTATACAGTGTTTGAACCAAAGGCTCGCCGCTATTTATTTCAGAAATTCCAATGACGTAAAACAGATTGTTGACATTGTCGTAGTCTCCTGCGTAAAATTGATTGTTGGTGTAGGAAAAAATAGGAGTAACAGTTCCCGTGTTAATGTCTACAGACGAAAGGGCGGGCGCAGTAACAATATTGGAGATCCCATACAATGTATTTGTTGCCGTTCGGAATCCCATCGCTGTCCAGTCATTCCCTGTGTTGCTCTGAATAATATTTGTGCTTCCGTCAACGGTGTTTGTGTAGAAAATAATATCATCACCGCTGTGATCATAGGCAAGAAAGTTTCCTCCAACGGTATTGTTTGCTTGTATAAAAACTTGTAGTGTTAAATTGGCAAAACCGGCATTGACTTCTTGTGGAGACGGAATGTAAAGAGGTTGCGCCACCGTATTGGATGGGATGAATGTGCCGCCTCCTGACCATTGAAGTCCTGAGTAAGATGTTATTTGACTCAAATCCGCTTCAAGTTGCAACGTATCACCTGCACAAACATCGAGTGTTTCCGGTAGGTTTAACAAATCACATGCGGGTTCATCTGCTGGGCATGGAAGCACAGTAATTTGATCGGAAGAATCACAACCATCTGCTCCGCTCCCGTTTGAGCAAGGTCCATTTACACAAGCAACATAGGTGCCCGGTTGTGTTACCGTGAAGTACCGCGTATTGTTATCGGGCCATGTGCTTTCAGGTCCGCTAAAGCAATCGCCACCCCATTCCCAGTAATCGCCTACACCCGCATCGAGAATGAGGGAATCACCTTCGCACAGATAAACAGTGTCTGGACCGAATTCAATAAAATCAGTATAGGGGTCATAAAAAATCCAAGAAGGAAAGTTTGGAAGCGAAAAAAACAACAAGTCAAATCCGCTACTGTAACTGAACGCTTGGGGTGTAACTGTTGGTGAATCGCTATTTGCACAGTTAATAGCGCCCAGATGGGATGTGCCGAGAAAATCAAACCAAGTATAGTAGATGTTCATGTCCGGTGCCATTTGCATGTAATATGCTGTGATGTCCGGTGCAATCACTTCCTGGGTCGAAGCAACACTAATTCCTTGTTCAAAGGCACTCACCAAATTATAACGCACCAATTGTTGTGTGCCGGTTCCAAGACCTGTAGATGTGGCGTATAGATATTGGGAATTGTGCGAAAACTCGAAAGCTTCAGAACCAATGAAGGGTAATTGTTCTGGATCAGATAAAATGCCTGTATTTAAATCGAACTCCAGCAACTGACCGCTTGATATGGCAACCTTACTGCAACAAGGGAAAAGCGGATTTCCCGCAATAGGCGAAGCTTTGATGATGCCTGTCTGTGGTGTATCGGTTTCAAACACAGAAGAGAGTGTGACGCCTTCCGAGGTAACACTGTACACTCCAATGCCCACAGTGCCTTGATTGATCAGTATCCAATAATCCGTGCCGTTAGCATGGCGAATGGCGCATAGCCCTTCGAATGAATAATCATATAAGGGAACATCTGCTTCAACTACTTCTCCCAAGCCATTGTTCAATGACATATCTATTTTGAAATAACGAAAACCTCTGCCGTTCGGCTGCAACGCCAAGATCTCGGGTGTAGCATCGATGTAATGTTCTACCTCGTCAACGGTAAAGAGGTAGTATGTATTCGGTTCTCCGGGTGAAGGAATGATGACCGACGATTGCGCAGCGCTAAATCCACCACCTTCAAGTCCCTGCATGTCATACATGACTTCATGGTTTCTGTTCCAGATGTGGCCAGGATCCTGACCGCTGTCCGGCACGCGACCGCCACCATTGGAATAAAAAAGGAGATTACCGGTTGAATCGGAATAGGCCGTACATCCTTCATTCGAATACATTGATCCTGTTATCTGAACCGCCTCACCCGAGTTGAAGTCAAGGCCATAGCCATAGCCGAAGTGCCAAACGTTAGCTTCTTTTTGAGCGGTAACAGTAATTGAAATAATAATAAAACTGATGACTGAGGCGAATAGCTTCATATCTGAGAGTTTTTTAGCAAATGAGTGAAATGAATCCTCTATAATCGAATCGTTCTACAGCATTCAATGAATAAGCTGAAGTGGCATTGCTTAAGGCCAAGAAACCATTGGTGCTTACAAATAAGAAAAGATGCGCTTGCAGAAGGGGCTGCCCGTTTGACTTATTAGCGTATGCGCCTAGACTGAGAGTCAGCAATAAAGAAAACAGCTTTTTGCTATGGCGAATTAAAAAGACTGCTGTTTTTCTACTCATAACGTAGAGGTAACTTCGATTTGTTTTTTTAGTCTTTCCAAAAGAATAGTCTCTGTAAAAACAATTAAGTTGCATATAGGTTCAAAAAAGACAAGCGGTTATTCACTTCCTTTCCACTCTCATCAATTAAAATCCATTTTCTACCTTTTTCCTTCTTCACATTAGCCACATCGAGATTGAAGTTTCCCAGTTTTATCTTTGTTAATGATTACCCAGTTACCGTCTTTTTGATCGATAGCCCTTTCAATTGGATTAGTAATAATTAAGTGTAGCAGCTTAAACTCAACGAATGCATACAAAAAAAAACCTCCGATTGCTCGGAGGTTTTTTAGTGTTTAGGCGATGCCTAACATATTATTCAATGATGATTGCGCGTGAAGCAACTTCACCGTCTTTCACCATTTGCAATTGGTAGATACCAGCTGCAAGTTCGCTTACGTTCATATCTACATTGTTTTTACCGATACCGGCAAATGCTTTTTTAGAAGCTACAATGCGACCAGTTGCATCGATCAAGTTCACTTGCATTTGACTTGAAACAGTGTTGTTGAAAGTCAATGTGAATTGCTCAGTTGCAGGGTTTGGATAGATGCTAACTGAATTAACAGAAGAGATCTCGTCGATACCCAACACAGTTACTTGAACTTCAACACGTGGACTAGCACATTCGAATGTTGGAGTTTCAACGTTCCAATCATAGAAGAAGTAGTAAACGTTATCGGAGTCAGCGCCTGTTACGTTAGTGCCAGTGATAGCACCCAAAGTACCAAGGGTGTATGGGTAGTTGAATGGAGTAGCAACAGTTACGTCGCGGTCGCGCCACAATTGTGGGTTGCTGTTAGTACAACGAATTCCATAACCTGTACCTGCTGGAACAAAGAAATCAAGTGTTACTACAGACTCACCAGCTGGCAAGTTAAAGTTACCTTGAGCAACGTTCACACCGTTAGAATTGATTACTTGAATAGTACGAGAGCCAGCTCCGTTAGCGTAAACTTTTACGTTTTTGATCACCATATCTTCGTAAACATCAAAAATCAAGTAGTACGTAGAACTATTGTGGTAAGCACTGTTACCAGTAGTACCATTCACTGTTTTACCACCGTTCGCTTGAATACCAGCATGTACCAATACATCTTCTACCCAGTAGCTAGTTGAAGTATTCAAAGCTGGAGTGCTGTAGGTGTTACCTGTAGCAATTGGAGTTGTTCCAGTAGCTGAGTCATACCAATTGATGTTAGAACCTGTAGCTGTCAAATCAGCAGAACCACCAGCGTTGATTGTTACACCATTAGCCGTTGGAGCAGCTGCTGCTTCATAAACCACTACATCATAAGAATCTGAAGTGTTAGAACCACAAATAGAGCTTACGGTTACAGAGTAAGTACCTGACTCAGTAACAGCGATAGATTGAGTTTGTAATCCGTTTGACCAAGTGTATTGATCACCAGCAGAACTAGTCAATACCAACTCTTCACCTGAACAGAATTCCAATTCACCGTCAACGGTTACAGTTGGCGATTGGTTTTCATACATCTGGACATTGAGGTAGTTCGATTCAGAAGCACAGCCGTTATCAGCGTAAACAATTACGTTGTAATGACCCGCTTCAGTAACTTGAATTGAAGAAGCTGTAGAGCCTGTATTCCAAAGGTAAGAACCATTAGCTTGATCTACAGTAAGTGTTGAAGTCGAACCTTCACACAAGAAGAGTGAAGTAGCAGATACTGTTGCTGTGGGAGCAAAACAAGCACCTTCAATGAATTCATGGTATTGGTCGATAGCAGGGTTAGTGATCACTTGAGTACCGCCAGCTGGCCAATAGATCACAGCATGCGTTACCTGAGTAGCAGATCCCAAACCAAACAAACACAAAGCTGAGGTAGTCATACCATAGCTTTCACCTGCGCGAATTTCGCGGATCTGACGACCGAATGGGCCGAAGATCTCAACGATCGCACCTACTGCTTGTTTGTTAGAAATAGTACCTTCCAAGTCAAATCCAATCCAGTGGTTTGAACCACCGTTGTTGATGAACAAACGGTCATCATTAGCGTTATCAGGTGTAACATAAGAGTTACCATAGTTAGCATACAAGTCAACCCAACCGTCGTTGTTCAAGTCACCAGTAGCGAAACCGTGCATGGTGTCGTTAGCAGGGAACATTGTTGGCATACGGTTGAAGGTGTTGTTACCGTTGTTGCGGTAAACATTATGGTCACCACCTGAGTGAATCAAGTCTAAGTAACCATCGTTATCGAAGTCAACCAACTTACCTTGGAGGAAGAAACCACCCAATTGGCTTGCTGGAAGAACTACTCCGTTTTCGTCTTTGAAACAACCATCAGTGATGTTGGTGAAGAAACCATATCCATCATTTTCATAGATCTGAAGAGTAGCAGAGTGAGTGGTAATGAAGCAATCGAAGTCGCCATCATTATCAATATCACCAAAATCTGCAGTCCATGATTGTTGTAAGTTGATCAAACCACGCTCAGCAGCTTGCTCATCGTAGTTGTTGTTGCCATCATTGATGAAGATCATGTTGGTACGACGTGGGTCATAAGGATCAGAAATAAACTGACGACACTTCGCCACCATCAAGTCTGTATCACGGTCACGATCAACATCGCACCATACAGAACCGTAGTTACCTGACATATCGCTACCAGGGTAAACGTTGTAATCGATCATGTCATTACCATCAACGAAAGTACCTGAACCGTTGTTACGGAAGAAATAAGCAGGTCCATCATCGTGACAAGCGAAACCATCTAACCAACCATCGTTGTTGATGTCGGCGATGTTACATGCTTGCATGAAAATCGAAACGTTTTCTGGATCAGTCAACGTATATGAACCAGGACCGTTGATGTTCAGAATGTGAACACCATCATAGTTACCACCAGCCATAATGTCAACGTGACCATCGTTATCGATATCACCTACACACATACCCCACTGTGCTTCGTTAGAAACACTACCGTAGTTCACTTGCAGGAAGCTTCCGTTAGGTTGTTGGTAAAGAATGAAAACGTTGGTACTTTGATCAAGAACTATGATGTCATCAAGACCATCATTGTCGGCATCCATTACACCAGTTACTCCGCCTGAATTGTAAGATCCAGGAAGGCTTGAAGAAGCGTTGGTGAAGGTCTGACCAAATGCAACAGCACTAATGAGTGCAGATGCCATGAACAGGTAAATTTTCTTCATGTAAAAATTAAAAAGGTTAATGTTTGGTTTTGGTTTCAAAATCTTGCAGGTTTCCCGTTGGAAAACACTGCGTGAATATACAACTAAGCCAACATTTAACCTACCAGCACCATCGAATAGCTCATGGATCTCACTTCCCCACTAAGCGACAAAATGCTGATAAACAAAAGAATAACCAACCAACAGCACTCGTTGGAATCCAACTTTTCGAAAATATAGCTCTTTTTATGAGGTAGGAGGCAATAGGCCCTTAATGTATTCAATATGCTGATAATCATGCTCCAGCATAGTAAAAGCATGTTCGTGCAGGGTCATCTGCTTTCCTGTGCTCGGGTGCATGGCCGATAGCTCCCCTGCTCTACCTTCATACTTGCGCATCAACTGAACATGTGCCGTTCGAATGGATTCAAAATCTTCCAAAATACCCTTGGGATTTTGCTCATTGAATCGCCCGTCAAGGGTATCTTGATTAGTCCCATTCCAAGCGCGAAGGGTATCATGCCCCAGCACAAAGTTGTCCATTCGACCGATCCATAAAGATTCAATGGTGAGCAAGTGCCCCACATGAATGGCAATGGACCATTTACCATTAGGTGCCGAGCGCCATTGTTCGCGTGAAAGTGATTGTGTCAACTCCGCGATCTGTCGAGGTGTTTGATCCAGTTGTTCCAAAAGCGCGCTGTATGATTTCATGGTCAAAAGAAATGTGTTCACAAAAGTGCCTCATTTCTTCGGCTTGGCACAATTTTTACTTTGCTTTGCGTAAAATTAACGACATGAAACGTTTTATTCCTTACCTCTTTATCGCGTCAATCGCCATTTTTCAAGCTTGTAAAAGCTCATCGCCAATGGGCACTAAGGTGAAAGAACCTTTTACCGGAAACCAATACGAATCGAATGATCGTTATTTCCGTGCAGTAGGCAAAGGCGATAGCCAAGATGAAAACATCGCTAAAAACAAAGCTGATCTTCAAGCGAAAAAAGAACTCGCTCAACAAGTGAGCACCCGCATGAAAGTGGTTACCGATCAGTATATCGCTGAAACCGAGGTAAACAACAACAGTGAGCTCAACGATAAATTTCAAAGCCTTATCCGCGAAGTCACCAATACAGAGTTGGCCGATCTTCGCAAGATTGGGGAAGAAAAATACCTCAACGCCGAAAACAAATACACGGTTTATATCGCCTACGAAATTCACAAACGCGATATGTACCGCTTCATGAAACGCCAGGCAAAACTGGATAAAAAACTCAACGAAGCCGAGCAGAAGGCTATCGAAGAAATCATTGACAAAGAATTAGAAAAACTTCCGACAGAATAAAAAAAAAGCGCCTTTCGGCGCTTTTTTTTATTTAGTTGACTGTTTCAACATTAAAGAGTTCTACTTCAAATATCAGTGTGCTGAATGGAAGTATTTTGCCTTGAGCTCTCGCTCCGTAAGCTAAGTTTTGTGGAATGTAGAAAACAAACTTGTCGCCTGCTTCCATGTATTGCAATCCCTCTGTCCATCCTGGAATCACTTGATTTAATCCGAAGGTCGCCGTTTTTCCGCGATCTACAGAGCTATCGAAGATAGTACCATCGATCAAGGTGCCATGATAGTGAACGGTCACTTTATCATTCGCATCTGGTTTCGCTCCGCCAGTGCCTTTCTTTACAATCTTGTATTGAAGACCGGAAGGAAGCGTAACTACATCCTTGGCTGATTTGTTTTTTTCCAAGAAAGCCTCACCTTCTTTTTTGTTGGCTTCTTTTTTAGCATTCGCCAAACGGTTCATCTCATCACTTACGCATTTATCAGCATCAGCTGCAGGCATCGTTGCTGTTTTTGCTTGCTGATCTTTCAATCCTTTGATGAACATGTCCATATTCACTTCGGTAAATCCACCTTTGCGAAGGTTTTCAGCGGTGCTCACACCCAAAGCATAAGCAAGACTGTCGCGTTTGTTCATCGGGGTGGCCACAGAAGCTGCAGGCTTATCGCCTTTCTTTTCTTTCTTGCCCTTCGATTCTTTTTGAGCGAAAATAGCCGCTGGAGCCATAGCTAATGCCAGCGATAAAACGATCACTTTTTTCATTGTTGTATTCAGTTTTTGAAATGGATATATAACTGGAGAAAGTCATGTCTGAGCTTTCACACAAGCAACTATTAATCCACTTTGTATACCTTGATCAACTCCACTTCGAAAATCAATGTAGAATGAGGAGGAATAACGCCGTTGTCGCGCTCACCATAGCCAAGGCTAGATGGAATGTAAAACATCGCTTTTGTTCCTTCGCTCAACAATTGGAAACCTTCTGTCCAACCTGCTACCACTTGATTCAATGGGAATGTAACAGGCGCACCGCGCTTGATAGAGCTATCGAAGATGTTACCATCAATCAATTTACCTTCGTAATGAACGGTAATGCTATCATTAGCATCTGGCTTAATGCCGGTTCCTGCAGAAAGGATTTTGTATTGAAGACCAGAAGCAGTGGTTTGTACACCTTCTTTGCCTTTGTTTTCTTCCAAAAATTTAGCACCCGTTTCAATAGCTTCTTTGTTGGCACGCTGCGACAATTGTTCGCGGATGTAAGCATCAGCGTCAATCAATTCGATTACGGCTGTGCTATCTTGATGATCTTTCAAGCCTTTCAACAAAAGATCGAGATTAAGACCTTCAATTTTAGCTTGTTTGAAATCTTCTGCCATGGCTACTCCGATAGAGTAAGAAAGACTATCGTTGCTGTCTTTAAGTTCAGCGCTACCACCTTTGTTGCCGTAGCAAGATGTCATGGCGATCGCAGCACCTACTGCTACACCAATGAACGGAATTGATTTTTTCATTAGACTGGTTTTCTATTTAAAGTGGCGCGAATCTAAGGGATTTTATCCCATCCTCCCGCATTTTATCCATTGTTGGGAATTCGACTGAAAATCAACGGGAAAACACCCAATTGTTTTCACTCGATAAGGCTGCATTAAAACGGTATCCTTGCGTGTCAAAGGCCTTTAAATGCTCAACTTGAGTAATTTTATTTTCTACGATAAACTTCGCCATATATCCACGTGCGAGTTTTGCATAGGTAGAAACGATCGTGTATTTATCTCCTTTTTTCTCCTTAAACTCACAGTGAACTACCCTCCTATTCAGTGCCTTTACATCAATTGCCTTAAAGTATTCCTGCGAGGCCAAATTGACCAATACCCCTTTTTCATCTACTTCTTCTTGCACAAATGCGGTCACCTTTTTTTGCCAAAAAGCATAGAGTGAAGGAGTCTTTTTATCGGGTTGAAAAGGTGTCCCCATCATTAAGCGATATGGTTGTATAAGATCCATCGGACGAAGAATGCCATACAAACCGCTGAGGATACGAAGGTGCTTTTGAGCAAAGTTGAGTTGAACCTTGGTAAAGGTGTGAGCTTCCATACCGCGATATACATCGCCTTTAAACATCAGAATAGCCTGCAATGCGTTCTCTGGATGAAAAGGCAGTTGCCATGCGCTGTAACGTCGTTTGTTCAACTCGGAAAGGTCCACACTTAGATCCATCATCTTACCCAGATCTTTGGCCGTTTTTTTCTTTAATACCTGAACGAGCTTTTCTGCCTCTGGCAAAAAAGGTGCTTCGGTATGCATCAAGTGAGGAAAGTGCGATTGATCATCGATCAGTTTCGCGGGAGAGATTACTGCTATCAGTTGAGCCATGTGTTATGCTGAATATCAGCGACGTGCTAAGTAGTCGCCAAATGATTTTTGAAAGGCGGCGTACATCAAATCGGCTTCGTACTCGTAACCTGTTTTGGTAAAATGTATCCGGTCTTTGGCGGCTAAATTAGCATCAACCCAATAATCTATTGCACCCAAACCGCCCATGATTTCAAAAAAATCAAAAACTGCTCCTTGGTGACGTTGCGCTAAATTCATCATAGCCAATTGTACCTGTGGTCCATTGGGATTGGGATACCTGCGATCATAATACGTATCGTTATTGGTGATGAAAAGAAAACAGGTCTTGGGATTGGCCGCTTTGAACTGGGTGATCAAGCTATCATATCGCGCTTCGAAGGCCAATCGATCAAAATCTGACTTCGGGCAATTAGCGTCATTAACGCCTATGGCAAAAACAACAACATCTGTTTTTAGCGTGGCAATTTGATTTTTGAAATCAGGACACTTCAAATAGCTGTAGGTTCCTGCACCATTTACACCTATCGTGTTGTAGGTAATGCCGTTGTTATTATCACCCAAGTAAACGCCTTGCAGTGTAAAAGAACCGGGTAAAGAATCGGTGCGGTGAATAGACACATCTAACTGATCCATCGATGGAGAAAAAATCCACTCTTTAAAACCAGCAAGGGTATCTACCTTTTCTTCCAACACCTTCACCGAGGAAACCAATTCAACCTGCATATTGGATGTAGCTGAAAAGTACACGCGTACTTTATTGAAAGGATAAGCCAAGCTATCTGACTTAAGCAAGCTGAGCTGAAAAGAAGCCACTGAATCGTTGGTGGTAGCGGCGATACCGCTCATTCCCCATCGGGCACTGTGCGAACTCACGCTACTTCGTTGGCCTTGCCATTTACCGGTGTAGGTGCACTTCATGCTTTTGGGAGCATTCGTACCCGCTAGTTGGTAAGGAAAAACAAATCCGCGCTCACCTTCTACACCATAGGTCAGTTCGGCAAAATTGGATCGTAATTTATCGGTCAATGCACCGCCTTGTACGTGACTGCCCCCGATGTGCAGGATATTTATTTTTCCATCACCATCAAAGATGAGTCGTTCAAAACGAGCAAAGAGTTCATCCCATTTTTCATGACCTC
Organism: Bacteroidota bacterium; assembly: GCA_039798265.1. Lineage (GTDB taxonomy): Bacteria > Bacteroidota > Bacteroidia > Flavobacteriales_D > Sanyastnellaceae > JBDKGH01. Next base: position 26,124 of record JBDKGH010000109.1, read on the forward strand.
CGGGAAATTGCAATTCGTTTTTTGAGTAATTGATAAACGAATACGCCTGTGGAATAGACGTGTACGAATAGCGGCGACTGGCCATGCGGGCTTCACTTGGCCACCACGCATGGATAAGGGCTGGCAGGCTAATGAGCGCTACTAAGAAGAAGAACACTGCGCGTTTCTTCTTGCTTTTTTTTACGGGCCGAATATTCATTCGGTTGTTCTGCTCTCCTGCTTTCATTTACTCTAGCAAGAAACGAAAAGCGCCCGCTAAATTGTGCGGGCGCTTGTTTTTGTTTCTCACAAAATACTGTGCAAACCTTAGAAGTTTGGTTTAAGTAAGTATTGCGAGTAAAATTTGTCAATCTCATCCACGGCTTCTTGAGCGGTATCTACCACTACAAATAAGTGCATATCTTCTGGACTGATGTTACGGGCTTGCTCAAGCAAAACGGTTTTTATCCAACCTACCAATCCATCCCAGAAAGAGTGTCCTACAAGGATGATCGGGAATCGACCGATTTTGTCTGTTTGAATTAAGGTTAAGGCCTCAAACAATTCATCGAGTGTACCAAAACCGCCGGGCATCACTACGAAACCTTGGCTGTATTTGATGAACATAACCTTACGAACGAAAAAGTAATCGAAGTTGATGTCTTTGTCGTGATCGATATAAGGATTGCTGTGTTGCTCGAAAGGAAGTTTAATATTTAAACCTACACTGGTTCCATTTCCTTCGCGCGCACCTTTATTACCCGCTTCCATGATACCAGGGCCACCACCAGTGATCACACCGTAGCCACGCTGGGTGAGCAAAAATGCGATATCGCGAGCTGTTTGGTAATACGGATTATCGGGCTTCGTACGTGCAGATCCGAAGATGGTCACACAAGGTCCTATGACGCCCATGCGTTCATACCCTTCTACAAATTCGCCCATGATCTTAAAGATCGACCATGAGTCATTGCTCTTCACCTCGTTCCATGAACGTGGCTTGAACTTGTTTACAATTCTACTGTCTTTTTCCATAAATATGTATTCTTTCTATCTATTCCAATTATTGCTTTTCTTTCCAAAAAAAGTAAAAGCGGAGGGTAAAGATAGAAGGAATTAGCGGATGATCATCACACTACCGTAGAGAATCTTCTTGTCGTTTCTCACATCGTGGTAATCAAAACGATAAGAATAAAGACCATCAGGAGCGTAATATCCACTGCTCGTCATATTTCCTTGCCAAGGAGACTGGGGATCATTAGTGTAATAGACCAAATCGCCCCAACGATCAAAAATACGCAGTTCGAACTCGAGTATGCCATAAGTCACAGGCATCCAAACATCGTTCAATCCATCGTTATTCGGTGTAAACGTATTGGGTATATAAACGGATGGTGAGCAGTCTTGAAGTTCTACTACTGTTTGATCCGACAACTCACCACATTCATTACCTAAGGTTACACTGTACGGACCGGGAACGGTTACATATATAAAGGATGTGGTATCGCCTGTACTCCAAAGAAAATACTGGTTGGCCACATTGGTAGCATCGATTAAGAGCGGTTCATCAACGCATCCAAACATGATCTCATCCAAATCCAATACGGGCAGATCTATCCAAGCTATGTTTACGGTATCTCTCGAAGTGCACGTCCAATTGGATGCGGTGAAAATATAATCAGCTGGTGCATTCACTGTTATTTCTGTACCGCTATATCCCAAGTTCCATGTTCCCACTATTCCACTCGTAGAAAGGGTAATAGAATCTTGCGGACAGATCTCTGCATCAGGGCCTAAATCAATGATCGGATATTCAATGACATCTACAAAAATGGTATCGTAAACAGGGCAACCAGAGTTGGGGTAAACAAAAGATAAGTTTCCTTCCGTACCAACTGTAGTAGAATTGCCCATGTCACCGTTGCTCCATTCTCCATTATATCCTGCGAAAACATTGATGGTGGAGCCTTCACATACGTTTTGAACGTCATCACCCAAATCGATAACCGGCATGCTGGTTACAAATACTTGAACAGCGTCTGTGGCCGAGCATCCATCTAATGTGGCGGTAACGGTATAAACACCTGCTTGATCAACTGTAATGAGATAGGTTTCGTCACTGGTACTCCAAACTACATTATCCCATCCTGTATTTACTGCGAGCTGAGCGAAGTCGCCTTCGCAAATGGTCACATCGTCACCAGCATCGGGCGTGGGAAGTGGCGTAACAAATACATCATAATCAGTAGAGGTTGGACAGATGCCACCTGTGGCATAATTCACAGTGAATGTTCCATCTCCTGTAGTGGTTGGATCAAACGTGCCAAATGTTGCATCAGTAATACCTGGACCTGACCAAAAGCCGCCAGTTGTTGCTGTAGACATATTGACCGGATCACCATCCGCACAGATAAGTCCAGGATCGTCAATGGTTACAATAGGCAATGCAGCTACTTCGATTAGAATATTAGCTGTTGCATCACAAAAATCAGGTGCAACAAAGTTGATGTTATAAATTCCCTGTCCTATAGATGGATCAAAAACACCACCCGTCATCCCTGGTCCTACATATATACCAGGTAAGTTGCAAACGATCACAAAAGGACTACTTGTTTCACAGATGGCCGGCACAGGATCGATAATCGGTGTAGGAACAGGGTTTACCTCGATTTGATAGTTCGTGGTATAGGTCATACACATGGGAGGATCACTTCCTGTTTCTACGATGTTGAATAAGCCAGCACCAGCCACAGCCGGATCAAACGTGGCCATGATACCGAAATCAGTGATACCAGGACCTACAAAAGCGGCATTAGGTCCCATGGCAGGAATATCCACAGTAGATCCATTCACACACACTTCACCCAAATCCACTATATTGTTTTGAATGATGTCTGGATTCACTACTAATAAGAATGTAGCGGGGTTGAAACAGGGTAGGTTGACCGTGTAAGTATAAACAGCGGTAACGTTGGCACTTCCGATTTGTCCAAATGAATTGATGCCTGGGCCTGACCATTGTCCTCCAGGTATATCAGCGAACAATAAGACACTTTCTCCTTGACAGATTTGAGATGGTCCTGAAATCACTGGTGTGGTATAACCTGAAGGCGTAAAGTTGACAGAGAGATCACAAGCAACTAAACCCGAACAAGCATTAAAGGAAGTCCATTCATCTGTTTCAGAAAAATAAACGTAATCGCCGTTAGCATCCAGTGCTACGAGCGTAAGTGTAAATACAGTAGGAACCGATGGTGATGGAAGC
>JBDKGH010000110.1:0-10960 GCA_039798265.1 Bacteroidota bacterium
CCATAAGGAGGCTCAACAACACTGCGACGTTGATCCATAGCTGTTTTTTCATAAAAGAAATAATTATCTAGTTGGGTGAGGCTAGTTGAGTTTATTGACGCACGTAACGGGCTGCTTTGCATTTGTTCATGAACAACTCGTCGTTGTATGAATCAAGCTGCGTTACATAGTTAAAGCGCGCAGCGCGAAGAATGGCGCGAATCTGCTCCATGTCTTTGCTCGCATCATGTGAATTGGGGTTTTTTACACGTACTACCGCTAGCTTAGCTGGTACACATGACTCTACAAGCTCAAAATCTGGATGTGACGCAAATTCTTTGTGTAGTTCAACATAGGTGTCAACGGATAACTCGGAAAGTTCGAGATAGATCAGCTTCCCTGAAGCCTGAGTTTGTTGAGCGTAGCCTAGAGCTGATGTGAGAAGGGCGCACACCAGAAATAGCATTCTTACTGCCATCTTTTTCAATTTAGTTTAGATTGTCGTTAAGTTGTTCTCTCCTAAAGAGAGTTAACATCGTGCAAATATGCACAATAAAAGTCTGATAACTTACGAGAAGTATCAATACTTTCTATAAGTTTTTCTAAGATTTGACGGAGTTTTACACATCTCCGTTGCCTGCGATGAAGCTTTTTTTTATCCCAGAATGAAAATAATATTGCTAATGAGTGAGTTGGCGTTGGCGATTCATCTCATACATGATCATGCCTGTAGCCACGCCCACGTTGAGCGACGAGGTTTTGCCAAACATCGGAATGGTGGCTAAAAAGTGCGAGGCCTTGATCAATTCTGGCGAAATACCTGTTTCTTCCGAACCCATCACAATACAGGTGGGAACGGTTAAGTTAATTTCTGATATGGGGGTATTTGTTTTCTCCGAACATGAAACTACTTGAACGCCAGAATCTTTGAGGTAGCTCACGGTTTGCACCAACGAACGAACGCGACAGATAGCCAAGAACATGAGCGCCCCGGCAGATGTTTTCACCGCATCTTCATTGATTTGAGCTGCACCTTTATCGGGAATAATCACGGCATCGAAGCCTTGACACTCCGCTGTTCTACATATCGCACCAAAATTGCGCACATCAGTTACTCCGTCGAGTAATAAAAGACGCAAGGTTTTTCCAGACTCAAAAGCCGAGCTGATGATCTGATCCAAGTCTTGAAAAGTGATGGCAGCAGTAAACGCTACTACCCCCTGATGATTGGCGCGGGTAATACTGTCGAGCTTTTCGCCCGGAACCATTTGAAAATTGATGTTGTGATCGCGCATCAATTGGCGCAATTCACTGAAAAGGTCTCCTTGCAAGCCTTTTTTTACCAAAACCTTATCGATCTCCTTGCCAGAACGGATGGCCTCCATCAGCGGATGAATCCCCGCGATAAGATTGTTCTTCTGCGGTGGTCGTGGTGCATGTCTTCTTGGTGGATAACCCATAATCAATCACTGAATATTTTGCCCTGTCGCCATGTGGTTACCATATGCTCCCAATAAGGCTTCAGGTATGAATCGCGGTTGAGCACGTAAACGTTGTCCGAATACGGATTGCTCACCTTCGTGAATGCAAAAGTAAGCTGCGGCGCACCATTCGAGTCACTGTAAATCCATGTTTCTGAATCTTTGTTCCGATTTATGCGGTTCGGCTGTCCAAAGGCCAGGAGAATCATCCCCCGATCGGTGCGCCAACCTTCGGTGTAGGAGGTGAAATTGAGATTGGCTTCTTCTACGCGGCCATAATAACTGGCAATGAGCTCTTTTCCTCGTGTGCGACCGCCTCCACATTCAATCCAAAAGTTGTCGATGAGCTTTTTGGAAAAACTGCTTTTTACGATTTCATCAAACTCTGCCCTGCTGGTAATATATCGCAGAGGATAAATCAACTCGGTGTTGGTTTTTACTTCTGGGTAAAAAACGGAAGTTTGTATGATGGAAAGACCTGATTGGGCATTAGGATCGCAACTAATGAAATGAATGCCTTTTTTGAACACAAAACGAGATACGCCCTCTTGCACCGTTTCCATCTCTTCGAGGTTGGCGTTTTTGGTACTCGGTAGTTCTGGATTGCCGTTAGCAAAGGGCGGCGGCGGAAGCTTGATCTCTGTGCCATCGAGCCAAAGCATAGGAGTACTGCTATTCCTAGCTGATTTTACATAAAGTGTATCGCCGGTGCTCGCGTGGGGTAAAAAAACAAGATCGTTGAATTCAGCATCGCGACTCAACAAAAAGTTCTGTTTATTATAGGTGTCGGTTTTGTCAATGGTAGTGGTAAGGCCACTGTCCAAATTCCGTCGTAGATCTACTATAGCAAGCTTCAGAGTATATCGCCCTGTCCCTAGTGAAAGCGGAATTTTTTTAATTAAACTATAATTTAATTCGGTATTGGTTTGATCGCGCAATTTTACGGTGCCAGTGTCAATGGTTGCATTGCCTAAGGTAATGGCGTAACTGATTTCTGCTTCTGCTTCAAATGGCTTGTTAGCGCCACTTCTGGTGTGCAATAGTTCGTTGGCAGATAGTTTTACATACAGCATGCTTATGCTATCACTCTCATGATAGACCATCACTTGCGGATGCAAAGCCGTGCTTTCAAAGTCATAGCTCAAACCATTGGGCACAGTTTTGATCGGTGGTACGCTAGTCGTGCAGCCTTCTAGCATCACCACGCTTATTGCGAGTAAAAGCGATGTGCAGATATAACGTGTCAATCGATTCATTCTTCTGTTTCCTCGGGTAGTTCGTTGGTATTGATCAGGTTTTTGTTGATTTCCTTAGTGGTTTTTAATCCCAATTTACGCAACTTTTCGGCACGGGTAACTAAGTTGCCCGTTCCTTCACTGAGCTTATTCATCGCCTTATCAAACGCCGTTTCTGTCGTTTTCATGCCTTTACGTATGCCTTCCATATCTGTGAGGAAATCGGCAAACTTGTCGTACATCTTTCCCGCTTCGGAGGCAATGAGCTCTGCATTTTTATTGCGTTGCTCTTGTTTCCAAATGCTTGAAACAGTGCGCAGTGTAGCCAAAAGGGTAGTGGGGGAAACCAATACTATTTTTTTGTCCCATGCGTAGTTGAACAATTCTTGATCGTTTTGCACCGCCGCGGCAAAGGCGGCCTCGATGGGCAAAAAAAGCAACACAAAATCCGGGGTTATAAGGTTGCCCGCAGTTTGGTAGTTCTTTTCACCCAGCCCCTTGATGTGCGCTCGAACACTTTCAACATGAGCTTTTGACCAACGCTTACGATCTTCATCGTTGTCCGCACTGATCATGGCGGTATAGGCATTCAAAGAAACCTTGGAGTCTACAATAATGTGTTTTCGCTCAGGCAGGTTGATCACTACGTCCGGACGAATGCGCTCTCCTTCCGTGTTGTGCGTGCTATGTTGAAGTATGTACTCTTGTCCTTCTCGCAGTCCTGATTGCTCAAGTATGCTCTCGAGTACCAATTCGCCCCAATTGCCTTGTGTTTTATTGTCTCCCTTCAAGGCCACCGCCAAATTATTGGCTTCAGAGGATATCTGTTTGTTGAGCTCAGAGAGTAATTTAATTTCAGCTTTTAAGTTAATTCGCTCTGTATTTTCTTCTTTATAAACTTTTTCAACTTTGGTTTCAAAGTCCTTTAGATTCTCGCGAAATGGACGAAGTAACAATTCTATTTGTTCCTTGTTTTGCTGGGTAAATCGAGTGGATTTTTCTTCGAAAATTTTATTGGCTAAATTCTGAAATTCTACCGTGAATCGTTGGCGCATTTCTTCTGCTCTTTTTTCTTCTTCATTTAGTCGCTCTTGCAGCGAGGTGAGCAGCTGCTCTTGCTTGCCAAGTTGGGAAAGCAATTCTTCTTTTTTCGTGCGTTCGTTTTGCAACTCAGCATTGGTCTGCTGCTGCGATTGACGCAACTCCTGAACGAGCAATTCATCGCTTGCTTGGGGTTTGTTTTTTGATGACGCAAACAGGTAGCCCACCGCAAGGCCTGCCGCTAATCCGATAAGAAGATATACAAATTCCATAATCACGAAGGTAACACTTAAGCGAAAGAAATGAAGGTGTCCTGATAGAAAGGAGCAGGAGTTTTAATAAGTTTTTTAAAATAGATTTCTAAATCCAAAGCTAATGCGAGCGTTTCGGAATAAAATGGGGTTGTCAAATTGTTGAGCAAGAGCATAGGTAAAGGTGAAAATGCCACTCTTGGTTTCGAAATTGACACCTGCTCCAAACCCCAAGGGCGTGTCCGTAATGAACTGACTGACGGTGCGCTGTTCATACCATGCTTGGTCAGCGAATAAAAACAGGGCTGAGTTTTGTTCCAAAATAAAGCGATATTCCAATGAGAACACTGTCCAAGCGGAAGCAAAAATGTCTTCTTCATTGATGCCTCGGATAGTTTTAAATCCGCCTATGCGATAGAGCTCGTTGCGGGCGATATCAGGCGCAGAATACCACGCTCCAAAGTTGGCAATGCGCAAAGCCTGACGTTTAAATAAGGGAAGGTAGTTTTCACTGTTCCAACTCAGTCGATAGACCGATGTGTTTTTCACCGATGCAACTAGCGAGTCCGATGAAGGCACGGAACTCCCTCTTTTTCCCGTACCTGCATCGATTTCAAAGCGCAGGCCTTTGCGAGGATTAAATCGGTAATCGAGTTTTTCGATGACCATGGAAAGGTTGTAAAGCCGGGTGGTTACATTGCGCAAGTCGCTGCCGCTAGCGGGTGAGGCCAATGTGGTGCTTCTGTTATTCTCGTAGTAAATTTTTAAGCGGTTATTGCCGCCCAAGGGCAAAAAACCACCGATGTTGGTTTTGAAACTCGCAAAGGTGGAGTCGCGACGGTAGATGCGTATTCCTGCATCAAGCCCCACAGGGGAATTGAAGAGGTAAGGGTAGGAGGTACGCGCTTGAAAATCTTGTGTTTGCTCCTGAATCCGCCGCCAGTTGAGTTCAAAGTCTTCTCCACGGTTTAAGGCGTTGACTAATTTGATTTCCGCGTCTCCTGTGATCACTACACCGCCTCCATCCACTGGCTGCACGCCAACAACTCCGTTGAAGTAATTGGCTTTTTTCTTTTTTAAAGAAAGTACCAAATCTGCTTTTTGGGTTGAAAAAATAACCTGCGGTGGGCGCGTCTGTTGAATAAAGGATAACTCCTTGATGCGGTTAGGTATAGACTGTATGTATTTCTCACTATACAGCGAGCCTCTTTTATAAGAAATGTAATTGGTTAAAAACCGCTTGGGAAGTGGATCTTCTGACTGCAACAAGAGGGTGTCCATTACAATAAGAGGCCCCGGATGGATCTGCCAAGTGAGGTTGATTTTGCCCAATGCTTCTTCTACCTGATGCAGAGAAAGATGGACAAAAGGATAACCGGTATTTTCAAAATCTGAAAAAACACGGCGGTGCATGTTGAGTAATGCTTCTTTTTCCCAAGGCTGAGAAAGGCTGGTAGTAGCATTGTTTTCAACATAACGAACGGTGTTGCTATCGAGCAAATATTCCTGCGTACCTATTTGGAATAACTGCCCTCGGTGCACGGTAGCATACAAAGTGTCGCTCAGCGTAAGCGTATCAATGCGGGCATCGAGGTAACCCTCGGCCATTACTAAAAGCAACTTTTTTTGCAATAAGGAGTCAATCAAAGAAGCTGAATTGACCGACTGAACTGTTTTGCTGCGTTCGCTTAACGAGTCCAACACACACACGTGTTGAGTGAATTGTGCAAAGGTTGATTTGTTAAATACGGCCAAACACAACAATAGCAAGGCCTTAAACGTTACTTTTAGATAACGTTGTGCCCTTGCTTCTTGTTGAAAAGTTTCAACTGATTTTAACAGGCTACGCAAGTGTTACTTTTATCTTTGATACTTTAACAAGCTACGACATATGAAGTCAACTCGTATTCTTATTCTTTTTTTAGCGGCAATTACTCTTGTGACCACTTCTTGTCGTAAGCAAAAACACTCTTGTGCCGCTTACGATCGTGTGAACGTAGAGCAAGGTCATTAATTTTAGTGGAATATAAATTCCACCTTCTGATCGATGTCCGGATGTAAGCTCTTTGCTACAGGACAGGTCAATGCAGCATTTTTTAGGATCTCCATTTCTCGCTCTGTATAGTTTTCATTGGTGATGGTAAGGGTGATATGAATCCCCACCACACGTCGCGGTTCGGTACCCATAATCTTCGTGATATCAGCCTCTACTCCGGATAGAGTAATGTTTTTACTATTGGCCGTAATGCCCATAATGGTAATCATACAACTGGCCAACGAGGTGCACAATAAATCGGTGGGGGAAAAGGCCTCGCCCTTGCCATTATTATCTACTGGAGCGTCTGTAATGACGGTGTTTCCGCTTTTCAAATGTTTACCCTCGCAGCGAAGATCGCCGCGATAGCTAACGTGCATACTTCCCATGGTTCTGTTTTTTTACCAAAACTAAGCACATCAGGTAGGGGAAAGGCCTTTTAGATTGAATTTTTTAAAAAGACAACATATTCTACTTAGACCTGTTTCTTTAAGAAATCTTTAGAGTAAAAATGTGAGCCTTTTGTTGTAGTTTTGATGATTGAGATGAAAAAAGCCATAGCCATATTGATGCTCCTCTTTGTCGCCGCCACAGGTAGCGCACAGAATGAGTTATATGATGAGCCCGTGGTTATTTATAGCAACCAGCATTATGGTGGCTTACAACTCAATACAAATGGCTACGGTGCCTACTTTAACTTCGGCATCAACAAAGGCGCCTACAAGGTTCGTTTATTCACATTCGACCTTTCTTTTGTTAAGCACGAAAAAGAAGCCCGCAGTTATTCTTCTGATCCTAATGCGCGCGCTTATTTCTACGGAAAACAAAACAATCTCTATGTTCTGCGCACGGGTATTGGAGAGAAAAAAATCATAGCTGAAAAGCTGCGCAAAAACGGAGTGCAAATCTCTCGCTGTTGGTCTGCTGGTCCACTGTTGGGTTTTACCAAACCAGTGTACCTCGAAATTGTAAAGGTGGACGAACAACTTACCGCTACCTATTATCTCGAAACCGAACGTTTTGATCCCGACAAACATTACCCTGAAAATATTTACGGCCGTGCTTCTGGTCTCCGTGGTTTAGGAGAGATGAAAGTGCATCCGGGTGTGTTTTTCCGATATGGATACAATTTCGAATACAGCAACTACAAAGACGGATTGAAAGGTTTGGAAGTAGGAGCAGCGCTCGATGTGTATCCGAAAAAAATAGAAATCATGTCCGAGAAAATTCTCGAGACCTACAATAAAGGTGCAACGAATCATCAGTTCTTCCTGTCGTTGTATGTCAATTTGTTTTTTGGAAGAAAGTATAATAAGGACTAATGGAGAACGAATCGTTACCAACTCGAGTGGCCAAACCTAAATGGTTGCGTGTAAAATTGCCTACAGGCGAAAACTACCGCAAAGTGCGCTCTTTGGTAGAACAACATAAACTACACACCATCTGTGAAAGTGGTAATTGCCCAAACATGGGCGAATGTTGGGGAGAAGGAACAGCTACCTTTATGATTTTGGGAAATATCTGTACGCGTTCTTGCGGATTCTGCGCAGTGGCTACAGGCAAACCGGAACAAGCTGATCCGTTCGAACCAGCTCGTGTGGCGAAGTCTATTCAATTGATGGGCGTAAAACATGCCGTGTTAACCTCGGTTGACCGCGACGATTTGGAAGATGGCGGTAGTACCATTTGGTTTGAAACAGTAAAAGCTGTTCGCCGCATTTCTCCGGGCACTACCATGGAAACATTGATCCCCGATTTTGCGGGAAAATGGAATAACCTTCAGCGCATCATTGATGCAGCTCCAGAAATTGTTTCGCACAATTTGGAAACGGTTCGTCGCCTCACTAAAGAAGTGCGCATTCAAGCGAAATACGATAGAAGTCTAGAAGTTCTTCTCCGCCTCAAGCAAGGTAAAATGCGCACCAAAAGCGGCGTAATGCTCGGCCTAGGTGAAACGCGTGAAGAAGTGCTCGAAACCATGGAAGATCTTCGAAGCGTAGGAGTAGATATTCTTACCCTCGGTCAGTATCTACAACCAACTCCGAAACACTTGCCAGTAAAAGAGTTTATCACTCCTGAACAGTTTGCGGAATACAAAGAGATTGGATTAAAAATGGGCTTCCGTTATGTAGAAAGCGGACCGCTGGTTCGTTCTTCTTATCACGCTGAAAAGCACATCTTCGAAATGCCGAATGAGTAAACCGCGTGTAGCCATCAATGGCTTTGGTCGCATAGGCCGAACCTTGCTCCGTGTGCTATTGCAACGAAATGAAGTAGAAGTAGTTGCCATCAACGATCTGGCTGATGTGCACACGATGTCGCATTTATTTAAATACGATTCAGTGCATGGCAAATGGCCCGGATCAGTAGTTGCTGAAAGCAGTTCAATAATGATTGATGGGCATGCCATTCCTTTTTTCTCTGAAAAAAAAGTAAGCGATTTACCTTGGGAAAATCTACAAGTAGATATCGTGGTAGAGTGCACAGGAACGTTTAAAACCGCTTCTGACCTTCAACAACATTTAGAGGCAGGAGCTAAAAAAGCCTTACTCAGCGCTCCTCCTGCTGATAATTCTCTAAAGACGATCGTACTCGGTGTAAATGATCATCAGTTTTCTGTGGACGATCAAATGCTTTCTTGCGCTTCGTGCACCACGAACAGCGCTGCACCGATGATTCAGTTAGTGGAAGAATACTGTGGCATCGAATCGGCTTACATTACAACCGTGCACTCTTACACCGGCGATCAGCGTCTGCACGATGCTCCTCACAAAGACTGGCGTCGGGGAAGAGCAGCAGCTACGAGTATAGTACCTACCTCCACGGGCGCAGCAAAAGCACTCACACGAGTATTTCCGCACCTAGCAGATAAAATGGGCGGCTGCGGTATGCGCGTTCCCGTACCCGATGGTTCTTTGACGGATATCACCTTTATTGTGAAAAAAACAATAACCGTTGATGCCTTAAATGCAGCCTTCAAAGAAGCTGCAGAGGGCCGCATGAAAGGGATTTTGGAATACACCGAAGAGCCTATTGTGTCTCGTGATGTCATCGACAACCCTCATTCGTGTCTCTTTGATGCAGAGCTCACTTCTGTCATTGGAAACATGGTGAAAGTAGTGGGGTGGTACGATAATGAATATGGTTATTCGAATCGTTTAGCGGATATGATCCAGCGCTGGAACGGTTAAATTTTAAAAACTTCGTGTATTTCCTCTTTGAAGGCGCTAACTTTATACGGGAGTAATCGTATATCTTTTGCTCCGTAAAAAAGCGCCCTATATGATACACGAAATCAGTAAACAGAATTCTGTTTTTTCCCAGTTTATCCGCGAAATCCGCGACGAAACGATTCAACGCGATCGCATGCGTTTTCGCAGAAATCTCGAGCGTATGGGCGAAGTGATGGCTTATGAAGTTTCTAAAACGCTCGAATACAAAGAAGTTTTAGTTACTACTCCTTTGGGCGAAGCAGAAGTTCAAGTGCCCGTTGAACAACCGGTTTTGTGCGGTATCATGCGCGCGGCGCTTCCTTTCCATCAAGGCTTTTTAAATTATTTCGATCAGGCAGATAATGCTTTTGCAGCAGCCTATCGCCGCCACCATAAAGGCGGTGAGTTTGAAATTGAAGTGGATTATATCAGCACTCCTTCGTTGGAAGGACGCGTGCTCATCATCGTAGATCCCATGCTCGCTACAGGCGCTAGCATAGAAATGGTTTATCGTCATTTATTAGCCAAGGGTACCCCCAAGGCTGTGCATGTAGTGGCGGCCATAGCTTCAGAAGATGGAGTGAAATTTATTCGTTCACATTTTCCTGCTAATACTACCATCTGGGTAGGAGCGATTGATAAAGAATTAACCGCACAAGCTTACATCGTCCCTGGTTTGGGTGATGCAGGCGATTTAGCTTTCGGGAGGAAAGATTAATGGGATTGATCATCCTGAAAATAATTGGTTGGTGGGCGCTATCGATCGTTAAATTTTTGATCGTGCCTTTTTTAATGATTTATTCTAATCAAGAACATTGGTCGTGGTTAGAAACAATACTCATTACCAGCTCTGGCGCGGCGGGCGGTGCATTTATATTTTTTCATGCTGGAGAATATATCTTTAATTTTTTAACCAAACATTTTGGGTCGAAAAAGAAAAAGAAAGTATTTACACGCTCTCGCCGAATGATCATTCGAATGAAGTGGAAATACGGTATCAAAGGATTGATGCTGATTTCGGGATTGATTTCTGTTCCCGTGGCTTCTATTATTGCGGCCAAATTTTACCGACATAATCCGAACTCTCTTCCATTGATGATCATTGGATTTTTCCTTTGGTCATTCATGTTAACCTCTATAGCCTACGTGGCTAAAATATCTTTCTAGTGAAATACAAACACCTCTTTTTTGACCTCGATGGCACCCTGTGGGATCTTCGCCGAAATACACGTATTGCGCTCGAAGCTATTTATGCCGATTTTTCAGGAGAAGGACTTTTACCAGAACATTTCGAACACTTTTATCGCCGTTACATCTACCATAACGATCAAGTGTGGGCGCTGTACCGCGAAGGAAAAATAGAAAAGCACGTATTGCGTGTAGTGCGCTTTGAACGTGCTTTTCTAGATATCGGCTTTACGGCCAGTGCAGAATTGTGCGATCGATTTGCCGATGCTTTTTTGGACCTTTGTCCGCGTCAGCCGCACTTGCTTCCGGGGGCATTAGAGGTGTTGGATTATTGTAAAAAACACTACACCTTGCACATTATTACCAATGGATTTAAAGAAGTGCAAGGAATTAAAATGGCGGCAGGAAAACTCGATCATTATTTCACGCATGTCATCAACAGTGAAGATGCTGGTTTCAAAAAACCGCATGCGGGAATCTTCCAGCACGCCTTTGCGCTGGCGGGAACCAACGCCGCTGAAAGCCTAATGATTGGCGA
>JBDKGH010000111.1:0-17540 GCA_039798265.1 Bacteroidota bacterium
CTTACCAATTCGAAACAGTTATCGAACAAAGCTTGTGCTTTGTCATCATATTGACGAAGTAATTCAACAGATTCAAAAGGATCACCACCAGTAGCACGTGCCCAAACCACACCCATAGTGATGTTGTTGTAGTCACCAGGTAAAAGTTGGAAAGGACCAGCAGCTTGGATGAAACGACGGTCACCTTCGATGTTACCAGCAGTTTGTTCTGTCCATTCTGGAACAGCAACACCGCCAGTACCCCAATGGTCAGGGTCAGTATCACCAGGGAACATGTAGTTAGCTGGTACGCCAGTCAATACGCCAGGACCGCTAACACCATTTCCACCATACAACATGGTTTGACCGTTTTTCCAAATACCATTCATGTAGTTATAGTAGTGGATAGCGATACTTGGGTCACCATTGATAGGGTTACCACCAATGTTGTAGTATACGAAACGACGCATACCGAAACGCTCGTTATCAGCAACACCGTCACCATATCCGATACCTAAACCACGGTAAGGAATACCACCGCTGTCTTGTGCAGCAAGAATGTCAGTTGTTAATGGGTTATCTACACCATCAGCATCTTGGTAAGGACCTTCAAAGAAGTCAACACCAACAGCAGGAGGATTTTCACCATATCCTAAAGAGGAAGCTGTTGGCTCATCGAATGCATCACCATTGTAGCAATATCCAAGACCACGTTTAACGTCGCAACCTACATAGTCATCTACCGAAGTTCCTAAGTCAGAGTCAACCCATGAACCGAAGTAAGTGTCATTCAAGGTTTGTGAACCTTGGTTGATCAATACATAGTTGTAGAAAGTCATGTTGTTTACTTCATCGTTAGAGGTAAACGCGAATGCTTGTGCACGGATTTCCATACCGATCGGTTGACCTTGTGACTCCGTGTGAGCGTTACCCTTATCGTTGAAGATCCAATAGAAAGTTTGGTCACCAAAAAGAGGAACGATGTCTTCACGACGACGCTGAGTACAGTCGATTTCACGAAGGAAGTCGTAGTAAGGATAGTCACCGTTTTCAGGGTTGTAAGTCAAGCTACCATCGTAATCATAGAATGGAGCGAGGTACAAATCTTGACCGATATTGGTATTACCAATAGCTGGGTAATCGTAGAAATAACTTGGAGTAACGTAGTTATCGGCGCAATCGCTACCACCATTGGTGATACAATCGAAATAAGCACGATGACGTTCAGCATCCAAGCGTTCTGATACGAAGAAGCGGTCGTACTGTGTACAAACGGCATCTGTTACAGAGGCAGTACCATCGTTGGTCAATGGACCTGGCCAGTAGTCGTTACCATCTGCACGGAATTGTACCGCTGCAAGTTTCAACTGTTGGTCAGGAGAGATACCACCCATCCAAAGAGCGCCGGCGTAGATTGAGCTAACGCCACCATCCTTTGGAACTTCGTAGGCCGCACGGCTTACCGCACGGTCTTGCCACATCGAACCACCGGTTTCGATGATGGCACGCACGTTATTCCATTCCAAATCGCGCAAACCTGTTGCTGGTGCACAAGCTGCCACACGTGGAGCAGAACTGTCTGTTGTGTTAGTGGTCATTCCTGGATTGTTGCCATTACCCGATGTAGGGTAACGATAAGCAAACACAGATTGAACTGCCAATAACGCGAGTGCTAAGAGACTGATTTTTCTAACTGTATTCATACTGTTTTGATGAATCTAATTCTTCTTTGTTTTTCCTTTTGTTTCCTGCTTTAGAAATCGAAGCGAACACCCAAACGAAGTTGGCGTGGTGCACCTAGGTTTCTTGGATCGTTCACGTACATGCTATAATAATTGCGGAACGCAGAAGGATCGTTTTGTTGATTGATGAACGGCTGGTAACGAGCAGCGGCCAAGTATCCATCGTCATCAGGGTTACCAGTGAAGCGGTGTACACCAACGATGTTACGTGTGTTGAACAAGTTGGTCACCCACAAGTAAACGTTGAGGTTGGCTGTCTTCTTCTTGTCCTCGGTCTTACCGAAAGTAAGAGCGATATTACGGTCAAGGTTTAAGTCAACCGTGAAAGACCAAGGCAAACGAGCTCCATTGATAGAACCTTCAGTAGCTGGCGAAATTTCACCCGTAATTGGTGTCGCAAATACTTGAGGTGTGTAAGGAGTTCCTGAACCAAGGTTAGCAATGAAGTTAATACCTGTGTTTTTCAAAATGGCCTTATCACCAATCATTGGACCGTTGTAGTCAGAACCTTCACCGAAACGGTAGTCAACTGTGCCTACAATGCGGTGACGTTGGTCGTAGTTGAAGGCATTCACTGAACGCAAGTTGGGTAAACCAGCGTTGATCAAAGCCAACTGTGATTGAGTGGTAGATCCTGTACCATCAGCAAACTGAAGGGTATAAGATGCTTTTAACCACAAGTTACCTGTACGACGCAAGTCATAAGTCAAAGTCAAACCTTTTACAGTACCGAAGTCAAGGTTACCGAATGCACGGTAAGTACTTGGATAGGCACCAGCAAAGCTGCGAACCTGAATCATGTCGCGCAATTCACGGTAGAAAGCTTCTACTTTCAAAGAAGATGTGCGTGACAATACTTGTTGGAAACCAAGAGCGTAGTCAACAGTCTTCTCTGGACGAAGATCTGGGTTGTCGATCAACAAGTTTCTGTTTTCCATGTACAGATAATCTGCAGGATTGAAACGGTTAGAACCTGTTGGACGCTGAGTCAAGATATCATAGTGAGCGAAGAACAATGCTTCGTCAGAAATCGGGAATGAGAATGCTACACGAGGCATGAAGTTAACCGCTGGTGTGTATTCGCGGAAAGCAGAGCTAGTCAATGGAGCATCAACACCGTTTTTCAAAAGTGGATTCACTTTACCACCAGAAGCGATAGAGGTGAATGGGTCAGTTACCTCTTGACCGCTAGCGTTATACCATGTGTTACCGTCGCGGTAACCAGTAATAGCACCAGGGTTACGGATATCATCTACGTAAACCACAAAATCATCACCGATGTTAGATGGACGGTTAGCATTGAAGTCTCCGAAGTTCACTTCTGAGGCAGTCAAAGCTTCTCCAATTACGAATGGATCTTTTGGAACGAATTGGTTAGCATCATAACGGTCGATACGTAAACCAACGTTGAAGATCAAGTCATCAAATGCAAACTTGTCCATCAAGTAACCAGAGATGTAAACGGGTTGGAATGAACCAATATTACGTGAGTAATACGTGTTGTCACCCAGTTTATAGGTTCCTGAGAAGAAGTCTTCAATGGTAGGACGTGATCCTGTCAAACGTTTACCTTGAGCAGTGAAACCATAGTATTCAACCAAAGAATTACCTTGGTTCAAAAGGTCATCTGCACCGAACATATCGATAGACAAATCATCAGGATTCATGTTATCGATGTTGATGAACGCTTGGTCATAAGGATTAAGCCCCATAGATTCACGCAAACGGTAAGCGAACTCACGAATGTCGGATTCTGTTACGGCGTTGTCATAATTGATAACGGTATAGTCGTTAGCAACACCAGGATTGTCAACGATAGATGGGTTTGGATTGTCGAAGTCGATCTCACTGTTGTGGAAGTTAGCATATTGACGAGCTAAGGTCCAGAGACTTACTGGAGAAACACTGTATCCAGCGTCGTTACGTTGTTCAAATTCGAAACCTACTTGAATCGCGTGATCGCCAATGTCAGCAGAACCAGTACCTGAAATACGGAACTGGCTATTGATGAATTGAGAGTAACGCGATGATCCTTCACCAGCGTCGTTAGCTTGAGAACCAATGTAGTTCCACAAACCATAGGTCTGTGGTAAAGATTGACCATTAATCAAACCGTTACCCAATTGGATCGCGTTCAACGAAGAAGTTGGGCTCAAACCAATCAATGCACCTTCAGCACCGTCAATCAAAGCATTTGAACCGTCTAATACGGCTAACGCAGCTTCATTTGGTGAGAAGAGATTGTAGTATTGATTCGTAACAGCAGAAAGGTCTGGGTTGTATTCAGAAGGTGTGAAGTTCACGTTTACGTTCTGCCAACCGTTTTGATCATAGGTCAATGGGTTGGTAGAGCTCACAGCATAACTGCGGTAACGTTGAATATCAAAATAACCAACGTGACCATAACGGAAGAAAGAATCACCGTGTGTCTGATCTTCTGTTTTGCTTCTCGCTTGGCTATAGTCAGCCATGATCGAATAGAATACGTTGCGCAAGTTGCTGCTTGCACTTTCGTCTTCTGAGTTTTTGAAACGTTGGCTGAATTTAGCGTAGGCTCTCCAATCGAAATTGTTGTTCAACAGGTTGTTGTCCCAGTTCATCAACATATTATTATAGTTGAAGTCGTTACCACGGTTGAATGCTGCAGTACCGCCGAAAGTGAGCGTCACCGTTTCAGAAGTGTTCACATCGATCTTCGCTACCATGTTAGCTTGACGTGAGCGAACGTTCTGGCGTGTTTTAATTTTTTCGAAATCATCCGAGGTGAGGAAGTCGGCATTATATAAAGCACCGTTGATAGATCCGTCATCTTGGATGTTCAAACGCAATGGATTGGTCAACAACGCATCCATGGTTTCTTGTTTCATTCTGTAAACGCCACCGTAGTAAGCGTTTGGATCTACACGGTCAGTGTAGTTACCAGATAAGAAGAAACCTACCAAAGGACGGTCTTTAACGCCATCTTTTTTCTTGAAAAGAAGAGGACCAGATATAGAACCTTCCACGAGGTTGTAACCGTAACTGTCTAAACCAACAGCACCATCACCACTCTTAAAGCCCGAAGTAATCACCTCGAAACCTCCAGTGTATTTCGACGATGCGCTACGCAAAGAGATATTGATTACACCACCTGTAGCATCCCCGATGTTAGCTGGAATACCACCGGTAATAACCGATACTTCTTCGATAGCTGATTTAGGAAGGTTGCTACTACCGCGTACTTTGATACCGTCGATGTACACCCAAGTAGAGTTGGTACGAGCACCGCGGATAGAGATCCCTCCACCAGTACCGGCGCTGCTAACCCCTGCTACGGTTTGGGCAAGACCCAACGCATCACGACTTGGCATTTTCGCGATTTCTTCGCGAGTAACTGTACCACCCGATGCACCACCGTCTTTGTCAATCAATGGAACTTTGTAGTCCACGATTTCAATGGTGGTCATTTCTACACCAGAAGTAAGTGCGGCATCTACGAAGCCGATTTTACCAGCTGAAATAGGAACACCGCTGATGGTTTGGGTTTGGTAACCCACAAATTGGAACTGGATGTCATAGGTTCCAGGCTCAATCGGCTTGATGCTGTATTTACCATCAATGTCGGTTGCTCCGCCGGTAACCAGGTTACCATTCAAGAACACAATTACGTTAACAAACGAAAGTGGCTCTTTGGTCTCCTTGTCGGTTACCTTCCCTTGTAGGGTTCCTGAGGAAATCTGGGCAAAACCAGGAGTCCAGGATAATAAGATAAGTGCAACAATTAAGTAAATCGTTCTCTGCATAACAGAACAGGTTAAGGATGAATTCTAGGTTAGCTTCTTTGAAGCGGCCGCTAAAATAACAATTCACAGTCTTTTTAACGGCTCTTAACAACACCTTTTCCTAATTTTTATTCAAAACAAGGGGTAATGTATTGTTATTCAGTAGCTCTAAGTAGCCAACTTCACCAAAGTTACTTGTAACCCCAAGATTAAATCGCATGTTATCCCCTCTTTTGAACCTATTCTTATACAGGTCAATGACTTGACTTTTATTTATAACTTTGGATAACAGGGGTTTGCGATTGTTAAAAAGATAAAAAAAATCCCGAAAGAAATCCAATTCTGCGATTCCTTTCGGGGTAGCTTTTCAAGAAATGACATTTTTCAGGTCAAAAGACTGCCTTTAAACCCTGCGTCGACGAAAAATACGTTTGTACCAAGGCACTTCTTTGCCCCAAGAATGTTTCTGCGATCGCTTTAAATTTTTCTTCATCCTCTTCTTCGTGGCCTTGTCTTGCAAATTGCTGTGATGCTCTGAGCGAGCTACATATTCTGCTTGCTTCTCGGCCTTCTGTGCTTTCTCACGTTCTACCGCATTTTCACGTGTTTGAACATCATCTTTTTGCTTGGGTGGACGTTTTTGCGCTTGCGCTGAAGTGCCCGCCAGAAGCATGAAAGCAAAGGTGAGTAGGTAAATAATGGACTTCATAATACCTGTTCTTTATGAATGAAATTCGTACGAGAATTTAGTGATAACGATTTCTTTCGATTGTAAATTGTGTCGAAGCAAGGCTTCTATCAGCATAGTTTCGGTATATAGCACTTCTACTTCTTCTACTAGCTCGTTTCCCGTGCGGTATTCTACCTTCAAAAGATTACCCAAGTCATCGTAAAAAAACGTTTCTTTTTTCACCGAACCACCCATGTTGTCCTTCGTTTCAATGTGTTCTACCCAACCTTTTGAATTGTAGGTGTAGTTGCGTGTTACGGTTTTCCCCGACATCACCAACTCTTCAGTTTCAGAGGTGACATATCCTAAATCACTTTTGGTAACCACTACGGAAGCGTAA
Organism: Bacteroidota bacterium; assembly: GCA_039798265.1. GTDB lineage: Bacteria > Bacteroidota > Bacteroidia > Flavobacteriales_D > Sanyastnellaceae > JBDKGH01. Next base: position 6,553 of record JBDKGH010000111.1, read on the forward strand.
TGCAAACCGTAATTATTCATCTTGTTTTTGCGCAAAATATTGGCGCTCGGCAATTGATAGGCGTAGGTTTCTGAATTGATGCTGATGCGTTGGCCAGGGATCAATTTTTTCGCATCGGTACTGATGTTTTCGCTTTTACCATAATCCAATCGCTCGATGCGGCCTTCTTTATCGTAAAAGTATTGGGTAGTGTAAAATCCTTTTTTACTGTTCTCACTGCGCAATTCAACTTCGCCTACATCATTTCTTTTATATTCAATTCGCAGACTGTCCACTAAGTTCATGATGCTCGTTACCTTGTCCATTTGCTGAAGCAAACCAACCGTGTTGAAGTGAAAAACAAACATGTCGGGACGCTGCTCAATAGGACGGTTGGGGCGTTTGATGGAGGTAACTCCTGTAATGGTTTTAATTTTATTCTGCCAAAGAAATTCTTGGTTGAAATACATCTCTTCCTTAAACACATTGCCCAACCTGTTGTCGATGATTTGGGCATGTAGGGAATGCACCGCAAGTCCGATCAAGAATAGTGACAGGGCTGCAGAACGCTTGGCAAAAGAGATCATGAAGGAAGATGTGGTCATAAAAAAGGTCGGACCGCTTCTGTGATGCTGCCAACGGGCGCGGCACACGTGCGGTCGGTACAAACATACACCGCTACTTTCATGCCGTTTCGGCCTTCAAAAAGAGGCAATGAACTATTCATTGTTGATGCCGCTGTAAGGGTGTTGGGTAAAAAATAGCTGTAGCGCTCTTTCAACAGGTCATGGGCCGTGGGACCTGTAATTACTATTTCCTTGTAAGGGTAAGCGTGAAGAAGAGCCACTTCTAACCAATTTGAAAATCCGCCCACGTAGTCAATGGTGTCGGCGATAGTAGAGAGCATTTGGGCACTTTTTTCAATCCATTGGTCTTGCGCGAAGTGATGCCCCAGTCGAAAAAGATTTTTACTCATCACCGAATTGGAAGAAGGAATGACATTGTCCTGCCATTCTTTTTTTCGATGAAATAAATCAGTTTGTTGACTATTGGTAAACCAATACAAGTTGCTTTCGGTATCTGAAAAATCGAGCTCAACTGTTTGCATTAGCGCAGCGGCTTGATGCAACCATTTTTCTTCGCCACCTACTTCGTATAAATCAATGAAGGCTTGAATGCTCAATGCATAGTCTTCTAAAAAGCCTTGTTCTTGTTTTTTGTCGCGCGCAAATGAATGAATGAGCTGCGCACGCGCTTCGGCTGTGTGCATGAAATAATGCGTGAACTGGCTTGCCAATTCGTTGGCTCGTTCGAGATAGTGAAGGTCATTCAACGCCGCAAAGCTGTGGCAAAGACCGCTGATTGCAAGGGCATTCCATGAAGCGATGCACTTATAATCCAATCCGGGATGAATGCGCTTTTCGCGAACTTCCAAAAGACGTGATTCAATCGTTTTTATTTTTTGAATTTCTTCTTCACCGAATGATTGTTCGGTTGAGCGCAAAGGGATGTATTGATTATGTTCCCAATATCCTAGGGCATTGATGTTGTAATACCTCGCGGCTAATTCGTAATCATCTCCCAACAGTTCGCGCAATTCATGTTCGGTCCACGTGTAATATTTTCCCTCGACGCCTTCTGAATCGGCGTCTAAGGCGGCGAAATAAAGTCCTTCGGGCGATTTTAATTCGCGCTCTAAAAAAAAAACGGTCTGACGAATTATTTTTTCATATTCTTGGTCTTTGTTGTGGCTGTAGGCAAGGGCATAAAGGGAGAGCAGTTGTCCATTATCGTACAACATTTTTTCGAAGTGAGGAACTTTCCAAATTCCATCTACGCTGTAGCGACAAAATCCACCGCCAATTTGATCGTAGATGCCTCCGAAGGCCATTTTTTTGAGAGTGAAATGTGCGTGATCGAGGGCGTTTTTATTTTTTGTAAGTGCGCCATAATGAAACAAGAAATGAAAGTTGCTCGGCATGGGAAATTTGGGCGCTCGCCGTGTTCCCCCTTCTTCATGATCCCATACACTTGACCATTGATTTACCCATTCATCAATTTGAGAGGGTAGAGGAAGTTTTTGTTGGGCATTGGCCGACCACTTATCCATTTGCCGAAGGGCATGCTGCACTTGCATGGCATATTCTTCCATTCTGCCGCTGCCGTCGCGATAGATTTCTACCAATTGTTCAAGCACCGAAAGCCATTTTTGAAGCGGGAAATAAGTTCCTGCAAAAATGGGTTTACCATCAGGAAGAGTAACCACGTTCAGTGGCCAGCCGCCTTGCTGCCCCATGAGATGCGCTGACTCCATATATACCTGATCAATATCCGGACGCTCCTCTCGATCGACTTTAATATTTACGAAGTGCCGATTCATGAATTCGGCGGCTTCATTTTTTTCAAACACTTCTTTTTCCATCACATGACACCAGTGACATGCACTGTAGCCAATGCTTACGATGATGAGCTTTTCTTCTTTTTTTGCCTTATCAAATGCCTCTTCGCACCAAGGATACCAATCTACAGGATTATGAGCGTGCTGAAGAAGGTATGGACTGGTTTCTAATAAAAGACGATTTGAACTTTTCATGCAACCAATTTACATACATTTGAATCTAATAGAATAGCGCGGAAAGGTGATTATTTGAAGATTATTGCTGAAAGAGTTAAGTGTGAAGGGCCGCTCAACCATTACCTTTATGATGCGCTAGATTTTTTAACCTTAATACTTAACTGGAATGAATAAACTTTTACTCTTACTTGCACTCGGTTTTGCTTTTCTTCTACCAAATGAGGCTTGTGCTCTACAGGTAACGTTTTCCGTGAACATGCAAAATGAAATCGTTTCCGGAAACGGTGTTCACATCGCCGGAAATTTCTTCGACATCGACGACGATGGTACACCTGAAAATCCGGCCCTGTACAATTGGGATCCTGCGGCTATTTCTCTGTTCGATGTGGATGGTGACGGTATATATACCGTTGATTTGGATTTGACCGAGGGTATTTACGAATACAAATATTTGAACGGAAATAGTTGGGGTACGGAAGAAGTACCAGGTGCCGCTTGTCGGGTAAATGGCAACGTTTCAAATCGAATAATTAGAATAATCGCAGGCCAATCACCACCCGTTGTTTGTTTTGGCGAATGCGCAAATTGTGGCGAATACATTGCTCGTGTTCAAGTGGACATGTCCCAATTGCCCAATCAGGGTGATTTTGGTGTTTACATTCAAGCGAGTACGCTGGCAGGAACGTTTACTGATTTTTCAATGTATGAATTTGCACCCAATAAATTTTGGTACCCTGTTCCTCTGTCTGCATCTGAAATGACCTACACCTTTATCGACGGTGCCGATCTCTTGCATTGGGAAAGTGCTACAAATGAATGCATGGAAAATGGTTTAAGGCCTTTACCTATGGCTTCAGCAGATACCATTATTCCCATTGTTTGTTTTGATTCTTGTGCTCCATGCACGCCCGCTGACACGGTTTTGTTTCGAGTAAATATGACCAACGAAGTGGTTTCTCCTAACGGTGTTTTCTTAGTGGGCATGATGAATGCATGGACAGTGGGTGATCCCAATTATCAATTGAGCGATGATAATGGGGATATGATTTTCGAACGTTTAGTCATTTTGGATGACGGCGATTATGAATATAAAATTGTGAATGGATCAAGCTGGAATGAAACACCGCAAGCAACAGAGCAGATTCCACTAATGTGCGCCGTGAATGGTAACCGATTTTACTCTACTTCTTCACCTGTTGATACCTTAGGTTTTTGCTTTAATCAATGCATTGGCGATTGCAACATGTGGCCCGCGCCACAAGAGTTGACCTTTAAAGTGGATATGCAAGATCAATACAGTGGTGAGGTAAATCTGCGGATAGGCGAGACTTTCGGAACAGTGGTACCCATGAGTGATCTTGACATGGATCGTGTTTTTGAAGTCACCTTTACCGTTTCTGGTCCTGAGGTTATACAATACTTTTTCGAAATGCCGCTCATGGGAAGTGAGTTCTCGTTCATCACGGGCTGTGATCCTCTTTCTAATTACACCGCCCGTTCGGTCAACAGAACACAGTTAACCTCTGATACGCTATTCCATTGCTATGCTACATGTGCGGCAGAATGTCCTGTTACCTATGGTTGCACCGACATCAGTGCGTGTAATTATTTGTTTACGGCAGATATTGATGACGGTTCATGTATTCCTGCCTCTCAATGCACAGGTTGCACAAATAGTTCTGCCATTAATTACGAAGCAAATAATATTTATGATGATGGTTCATGTTTGTTTAACTATGCCATTCAGGTATTCCATGATGTGAATGCAAATGGTGAAATGGACATCGATGAATCGCCCGTGGAGGGCCTAGGCGTAGAGTGTTTAGGTCAAGTGATCTATACAGATGCGGCAGGTCAACTCTTATTCTCTGCCATTCCTGATGGCTATCACGATATTACCTTACAGCTTGCTGCGCCTTGGAGCAATGCTACCACTCCTGTTTCATTTACGGTGGATCCATGGTCGATGCAAACAGCATTTGTTTTTGGTGTAAATCAAGAGATTCCAACGGCTGATTTCAATATTTCAGTGATGGTGGAGGGAGAAAATATTTGTGATGAAAGAACATCGTTTTACATATTCATCGATAATCCGGGAAATACAGCTTTGAACGTGGATATGTACGCGGTTTTTGATTCTGTTTACACCTTCGAACAAACTCCTATGCTGGAGACCTATTGGAATGACACGCTTCGTGTGCTGAATTTAGGCGTCAATGCGTTTGATGGTTATTCCAGTTACATCTCCATGCTTGCTCCCAGCTTTTTGTATATGGGAGATTCTGCACACCACACTTTAGCGTTTGTGGTTTCTTCAAATGGAATTCCACTGGATACCATTGCCGTTAACTACGATAATGTGATTCTTTGCGCTTACGACCCGAATGATAAAACGGTTTATCCGGCGGGCTATCGAGAGGAACATTTTATTTTGGCTGATCAAGAATTGCGATATCGCATTCGTTTTCAAAATACAGGTAATGCACCAGCAGGCCGTGTAGTGGTGCGCGACGTAATTGATGAAAAATTAGATCTTTCTACCTTCCAATTGCTCCATGCTACGCATGATTATGAAGTGGAGATCAATCAAATTACCCGTGAGGTGGCGGTTATCTTTGATAACATTGAATTGCCCTCAAGCGAAGTAGATGAGCCGGGTAGCCAAGGGCAGTTTGAATACACCATTCATACTGCTTCTGGACTTCAACCTTTGGAGGTGATTGAAAATACGGCGGCTATTTATTTTGATCAAAACCCACCTATTATAACCAATACCACGTGGAATACCATTTTCCATTGCTCCATGATGCCTAGCCTAGCCGGTACTACCATGAATGCCTGCATCAATCAAGAAGTACCCTTGATGGTAGATACAAATTATGTAGAAAGCTACCAGTGGTTTGTTAATGATGTTTTGCTTGCACAAACCGATACTTTGTGGTACACCGCAACGAATGGTAATGAAAACACGATTTCACTCGACGTGTCGAACCCCCTTTGCACTGCGAGTTCTGAAGGTCTACTCATAGCCCATGAGCTCCCTCAGGCAGCTTTTGTTTTTTTACAAGATCATCTCGAAGCTATTGAGCCTGGGTTGTTGTACAACTGGTATCACAACGGACAGTTGGTACAAAGTAGTACCATATCTACACTCGACGTTTTTGAAAGTGGCGAGTTTACGTTAGAGGTGGTGAGCCAATTTGGTTGTACCGCTTCCTTCACCAATTATGTTATTGTTGGGGTAGAAGAAAGAGAAGAACAATTGTTGTCTATTTACCCCAATCCAGCGAGTGATGTTGTGCGTGTTCAAACAGGAATGGGAACAGATTATACCTATCAGCTAACGGATGCTTTGGGTAAAATTGTTATCCAAGGAAAGGGAAAAAGCGCACTTCTTTCTTTAGATCTACAAAACTGCCAAGCGGGGCTTTACACCGTTGTCATTAGCAATGACCAAACTCGGAAAGTGGGTAGGATAGTGGTGGAATAAACAGCCGCGAACAAATCCAAGAGTAGCGACTTACTGACAAGAAGTGCATTTCTTTTCAGTAAGTCGCTTTTTGTTTTGATGGCCTTGTAATTACTTTTGCGCCATGCGTGATCAAACTATTTTTGAACTAATCGAGCGCGAACATCAGCGCCAACTCCACGGTCTCGAACTCATCGCTTCCGAAAACTTTGTTAGTGATCAAGTTATGGAGGCCATGGGATCTGTGTTGACCAATAAGTATGCGGAGGGTCTTCCTCGCAAACGTTATTATGGTGGTTGCGAAGTGGTAGACGAAGTAGAGCAGTTGGCTATCGATCGGTTGAAACAATTGTTTAACGCTGAATGGGCCAATGTGCAGCCACACAGTGGAGCGAACGCCAATAGTGCGGTTATGCTCGCCTGCTTAAAGCCAGGTGATACCATTCTAGGACTCGATCTTTCTCAAGGAGGACACTTAACCCATGGTTCGCCTGTGAACTACAGTGGTAAGCTATATCGTCCGGTTTTTTACGGAGTAGAAAAAGAAACAGGTCGTGTTAACATGAACACGGTTCGTGAAATAGCACTTCGCGAAAAACCAAAAATGATTATCTGTGGAGCAAGTGCATACAGCCGTGATTGGGACTATGCGAGCTTCCGTGCTATTGCCGACGAGGTAGGTGCTATTTTGTTGGCGGATATTTCGCATCCTGCGGGTTTGATCACACAAGGATTGTTGAATCATCCTTTTCCTCATTGCCACATTGTAACAAGTACTACTCACAAAACCCTTCGTGGTCCTCGTGGTGGTGTGATCATGGTGGGCAAGGATATTCCAAATCCATGGGGCATTACTACGCTCAAAGGGGAAGTGAGAATGTTGTCTTCATTATTGGACAGCGGCGTATTTCCGGGTATGCAGGGTGGTCCGCTCGAACACGTAATTGCTGCAAAGGCAGTAGCTTTTGGAGAGGCCTTGCGTCCTGAATTTAAAGTTTACTGCGAGCAAGTAATTGCTAACGCAAAAACAATGGCGGATGAATTGATGGCACGCGGTTATGAGATTGTATCGGGTGGTACCGATAACCATTGCATGCTCATTGATTTGCGAAATAAAGGCATCACAGGTAAAGAGGCCGAAAATGCTCTGGTGAGTGCAGAGATAACCGTAAATAAGAACATGGTGCCTTATGATGATAAATCTCCAATGGTCACCAGCGGCATACGTGTAGGTACTCCTGCTATTACAACCCGTGGATTAGTAGAAAGCGATGTGCGCGAAATTGTTGCCTGGATGGATGAAGTCCTCATGAATCGCACGAACGAAGCCGTAATCACCAAGGTACGCGGACAGATCAAAGAAAAAATGCACGCCAAGCCCCTCTTTTCAATTTGAAAAGACGTTGTTAATTATTAATGATTAATTACTTAAAAAGTGAGTCTTTACTGACTGGTCGTTCTTCTCCGCGGTATTTGAAGTCCTCTAGGAGATAGTCCGATTCGGTGGTCATCTTTAAGGGTGTAAATACCGAGTTGGGTTCTTTGAGAAGCTTGATTCGCTGAATTTTCTTATCGGTAATTTCAATTTCTATATCACTGCAATCTCCGCGATTGTGTCCGATGATTTTGCTCGCATTTTCTTTTTCCTCCGCGGGAAAATAAATAAGCTGACCATTGCCATCTATGCGCACTTTATACAAATCATTCTCTTTAAAATATCCCGTTGTATTTCTGCCTTTGATTTGATTGTAGCGAATTGCTCCGTTAGTAGTGTCGGCTACGGATATGATGAACGAATGACCGCGCACAAACAGTTGGTCCATATGTCCTTGCCATGAGCGAATACTAATACTGTCCCCTGTGATCTGGTTTTCTTCGTTCCAAAGTATGGGGTCTTTGAATAATCGGATGGTGCTGTCCGCCTCGGCATATACCAACGAATCTGCCAAGCCTTGAAGATCTTTCTTGAAGATACGCACATCATGGTAGGCTCTTATGGTATTGAGATCAGTAACCGTATCTTGAAAATTGAACAAGGTGTCGGCACGCAAGAATAGTGTGTCATCATCGAAGGTTTGGGTCATCAGGGCTCGGTCGGTAACAAAACTCTCTTTTGTTTTTTCTAAATAGCGCCCATAATTACCCGATATAATATAGTCGGCTGTAGTGTCGTAAATACTCACATTACGAAACACTTCACCGATTCCTTTTTTCCCGTCGTAATAAATGCTGTCTCCCAGCAAAACAGTTTTCTTAGATGTTACGCGTGCATTTTCGTTGAACTGGCTAATCTCACGTTTGGTGTCGTACCACCCGTTCTCACAATAGATGGAAGTCTCATCACCAACGATAGTGGTAGGTCCAAAGAAGTAAGAGATTTCCGTGCGGTTGTTGTACTGAAGTGTATCTGACTTTACGGTGTAGTCTTTATTGACAAGCACTACATTTTTTCTAAAATAAAAAGTCTCATTTTTGGCGTTGTAGCTTCCTCTTTTGCTGGTTAAAACGTTGCTGTTTTTATTGGAAACGATTTTACCACCGCTTACATAACTGGCTACCTCGGTGTCTAGATTGTAAAGGAGATTGTCACTGGTGAGTGTCATCTCATTATCGCGCAGAATAACGTTACCGAGAATGCGTGAATTGTTTTCTGCTTTATTGAAAAAAAGCTTGTCGCCTTGTACATTATAGTCTGAGCCGTGAATAACTCGAATGCGTGAAAAGGCATCGAAGTTTTGGTTGGCATAGAGGTAAGCGCTGTCGCAATAGAAAAGAGTGCCTCGGTATTCTAATTGCACATTACCGCTGAGACGCTGGGCATCTACGAGCGATTGGTCAAAAAGAATATTATCGGCATGCACCAAACGCACTACTTTTTGCTGCGCATCTATCTCTAAGCAGAGACCGAGCAGGAGTAAGAAGAGTGCTAGTGTTTGTTTCATAAAAGGGCTAACTGCAAAAGTGATTCCCTAATTGCGCTCCGCGGAAAAATTATACCGTAATGCCCTTGCGCACGATGGTTTGATTGCGATCAGGACCAACGGATACGTAAGTGATGGGCACACCAATATTTTCTTCAATGAACGAGATATAGCTGTTTAAGGCAGCGGGAATTTGCTCGTCGCCTGTCATGGTGGTGAGATCCACTTTCCATCCAGGTAGTTCTGTATAGATGGGCTCTACGAGTGAAGGGTCAATGTCGTAAGGTAAATAATCAATAACCTCTCCTTTGAAGCGGTAATGGGTGCACACGCGAAGCGTATCGAATTCACTCAATACGTCTGCTTTCATCATAAAGAGTTTCGTGGCGCCATTGATCATGCAGGCGTAGCGGAGTGCCGGAAGATCGAGCCAGCCGCAGCGACGCGCGCGACCGGTGGTGCTTCCAAACTCGCGACCTATTTGACGCATCTGTTCGCCCGTTTCGTCATTGAGTTCTGTAGGGAATGGACCGCTGCCCACTCGGGTGCAGTAGGCTTTGAAAATACCGAGCGATTCCCCAATGCGATTGGGAGCCACACCCAAACCGGTGCATGCACCGGCAGCAATGGTGTTGCTAGAGGTAACAAATGGATAGCTACCGAAGTCGATATCCAATAAAGAGCCTTGAGCACCTTCAGCGAGTACTTTTTTGCCTGCGCGAAGTGCGTTGTTGATATAGTGTTCGCTATCTACAATAGTTAGGTTGCGAAGTACTTCTATTCCTTTTTTCCAATTGGGTTCGTGTTCGCTCAAATTGTATTCAAAATTGAAATTCTTGAGCATTTTCTCGTGCTTCGCTACGAGGGCTTGATAGCGTTCTTGAAAGTTGTCTTCCAAGATATCACCTACACGAAGGCCATTACGACCTGTTTTGTCCATATAGGCGGGGCCTATGCCTTTTAGGGTGCTACCAATTTTGGCTTTGCCTTTTTCCGCTTCCGACGCGGCATCGAGCAAGCGGTGAGTAGGTAATATGAGGTGCGCCTTGCGCGAGATCAATAAACGATCATTGATTTTAACGCCTTTGTCAATGAGCTTTTCGATTTCTGCTGCAAAAACAATAGGGTCTATCACCACGCCGTTGCCCACAAGGTTGATTACGTTTTCATGGAAAATACCGCTGGGGATGGTGTGTAGAACGTGTTTTGTTCCATTAAACTCAAGGGTGTGCCCTGCGTTTGGCCCCCCTTGGAAGCGGGCGATGATATCATATTGAGGGGTGAGTACGTCAACAATTTTTCCTTTGCCTTCGTCGCCCCATTGGAGACCTAAGAGTACATCTACTTTTTGCACGATCTGTAGTATTTACGAAAGGGCAAAAGTAGGTCTAAAAAAGAGGAAATGAACGCTTGTGTGCGTTTCGTTGAAAAAAAAGAAAGAGGTTGAAAACTAGAGGCTTCCCTTCTTTTTACCGTAAAAATTCAGCGAATGGTGCATGATTTCAATGCCAAAGATTTCTTCCAGAGTAGCCTTGATATTTTGGATGCGCGGATCACAAAATTCAATCACCTGGCCCGTGTCTGTGAGGATAATATGGTCGTGCTGCTGGTTTTGATAAGCTTTTTCAAAATGGGCGGTGTTGTTCTGACCAAATTGATTTTTGCGCACCAGCGCGCAGTCGAGGAGAAGTTCGATGGTGTTGTAAAGCGTAGCCCTCGACACGCGGTACTTCTTGTTTTTCATGCTGGTGTACAGCGTTTCAATGTCGAAGTGGCCAGGGTATTCATAGATCTCGTTCAAAATGGCATAGCGCTCCGGCGTTTTGCGGTGCTTGTTTTGTTCGAGATAAGATGTAAAAATGGCTTTTACTTTCGCCTGAATGTCTATTTCTCCCATGACAGGGCAAAGTTAAGGGAGAAAGGCCTTAACCTGTTAAGTTCACGATTCATTTTCCATCTGGGGTGCTAGCAGTGGGGCAAGTTAAAGTGGTGGTAAAAAAAAATGGTTGGTCAAAAAAGGAAGGTGAGTGTTGTTGAATATAAT
>JBDKGH010000112.1:0-6839 GCA_039798265.1 Bacteroidota bacterium
ATGATAGAATGATAGAATGATAGAATGATGGAATGATAAATGGAGAGGGCAATGGGAGAATTTTTTTTGAAAAAAAAAAGGGACAGAAAATGTTGCCACTTTCCATCCCTTTGGTGAAAAAGATGATTGCTACCTCTAACTCTTGATCATTCTAACCCGCCATCATCTTTTATCATTCTATCATTTTATCACGTTATCATTTTATGATCTCATATCTGTCCAGATTCATCACTTTTTCCCATGCTTTGATAAAGTCGTTGATGAATTTTTCTTTCGCATCGGTGCATGCATACACTTCGGCTAATGCGCGTAGCTCTGAATTTGAACCGAAGATGAGGTCAGCACGAGTGGCTGTCCAAACGAGATTGCCAGATTTGCGATCGCGACCTTCGAACACTTCTTGGCTATCATCTTTGGCTTGCCATTTTGTGTTGATGTCCAAAAGATTCACGAAGAAATCATTGCTCAGCGTCCCTACATTTTTAGTGAAAACACCGTGGCTGGAACCGTCGTAGTTGGTACCCATCACACGCATACCGCCAACAAGCACTGTTAATTCAGGAGCAGTGAGGGTGAGCATTTGTGCTTTGTCTATCAACAATTCTTCTGTAGAGAAGGTGTATTGAGTTTTTAAGTAATTACGGAAACCATCGGCCATCGGCTCAAGCACAGCCATCGAGTTGATATCTGTTTGAGCTTGGCTCGCATCCATACGTCCAGGTGTAAACCCAACTGTTTTGGTGTAGCCGGCATTTTTAGCTGCTTGCTCAATACCCACCGAACCACCTAGCACAATCAAATCGGCCATGGAGATTTTCTTTTCGGTGTTTTTAGCGTTGAATTCCTTTTGGATTTTTTCATATACCGCTAACACTTTATCCAATTGCGTTGGATTATTTACTGCCCAGCTCGCTTGTGGTTCTAATTGCAATCGAGCACCATTTGCGCCACCTTTGAAATCTGTTCCACGGAAGGTAGAAGCAGATGCCCATGCTGTTGAAACCAATTCGCTAATGGTTAGTCCTGATTTAAGGATGCTGTTTTTCAGCGCATCGATGTCTTTTTGATCCACTACTTTATGATTCAACGCAGGGATAGGATCTTGCCAAATGAAATCTTCTTTTGGTACTTCAGGTCCGAGGTGCAAGGCGCGTGGTCCCATATCGCGGTGGGTGAGTTTAAACCATGCACGCGCAAATGCTGCTTCAAATTCTGCAGGGTTTTCATAGAAACGACGCGAGATTTTTTCATAAGCGGGATCAAAGCGCATTGATAAGTCGGTGGTGAGCATCGTTGGTTTGTGCTTTACATTCGGATCAAACGCATCAGGCACTAATACTTTTGGATCTTTAGCAACCCATTGGTGAGCACCTGCAGGGCTTTTGGTTAGTTCCCACTCGTTGTCAAAGAGACTTTTGAAGTAGCCATGTCCCCATTTTGCTGGAGTAGTTGTCCAAATAACTTCAAGACCAGAAGTGATGGCGTCTTGACCTTTACCGCTTTTGTAGGAGCTGCTCCATCCAAAACCTTGTTCTTCGATGGGGGCAGACTCTGGCTCAGGGCCTACATGTGTTGCAGGACCGGCACCGTGTGTTTTTCCTAAAGTATGTCCACCCGCTATGAGAGCAACGGTTTCTTCATCGTTCATACCCATGCGGCCAAACGTTTCGCGAATGTCTTTCGCCGCAGCAAGCGGATCAGGAACACCATTAGGTCCTTCAGGGTTCACGTAAATCAATCCCATTTGAACGGCGGCCAATGGTTTTTCCAACTGACGATCGCCTGTGTAACGTTTGTCATCAAGCCATTTTGATTCAGGGCCCCAGTACACATTGCTTTCTGGTTCCCAAACGTCTTCGCGGCCACCGCTGAATCCAAGGGTTTTGAAGCCCATGTTTTCCAAGGCCACATTTCCGGCTAATACCATGAGGTCAGCCCATGAAATGGATGCACCGTATTTCTGTTTTACAGGCCACAACAAACGACGGGCTTTATCGAGGTTAGCATTATCGGGCCAACTGTTGAGTGGGGCAAAACGCTGTTGTCCATCGCGGCTACCTCCGCGACCGTCACCGGTGCGATAAGTTCCTGCGCTGTGCCAAGCCATGCGAATGAAAAGAGGGCCATAATTGCCATAGTCTGCTGGCCACCAATCTTGCGAAGTGGTCATAACGGCTTCTATGTCCTTTTTGACAGCCGTTAAATCGAGACTTTGAAATGCTTTTGCGTAGTCAAAATTCTCACCCATTGGGTTAGAGAGATTTGAATTAGCGCGAAGCACTGAAAGGTCAAGTTGGTTTGGCCACCAATCACGGTTGGTTTGGTTAGTGGTAGATTTTTTCATGGGATCGCCAGTAGTTGTTGCTGGCGCCGCAGTTTCTGTTTTCGCTTCTTTCGAACTGCCACCTTGATGAAATGGGCAGCCACTTGGGGCGTCACTGGATGGTTGTGCCATGACTGTAGTTGTTAAGCCTGTTAATAAAAGGGTAAGCCATTTTTTCATGGTTAGAAAAATTAGTGGGTTTGTTTTGATCAGGACAAATGTGGGATTTTGTTTGTATTGATAAAAACTATATTTTCGATAATAATATTGATGAAATAGATGAACATACACCAGTTTCAATACATCCTTGCCTTGGCAGAGCATCGGCATTTTGAAAAGGCAGCCGAAAAGTGTTTTATTTCCCAGTCCACGTTGAGCACCATGATATCCAAATTCGAAGATGAAGTTGGCATCATGGTTTTTGACCGAAAGAAAAAGCCCGTGGATATTACCTCAGAGGGAATGTTGGTGATTGAACAATTGAAAAAAATCAACAAGGAAATAGAAAGTCTTCACGAGGTAACCAATGAGTTGAAGGGAGAGGTGAAAGGAAAGTTGACGATTGCCGTTATACCCACCATTGCTCCATTTTTGCTGCCACTGTGCTTGCATCGTTTTGCTGCGAAGTTTCCTCAATTACAAATCGAAGTGCGCGAATTGACGACCAGTGAAATTATGCGAACAATTAAGTCGCGCGATTTGGATATTGGCATCATCTCAATCCCCATGCACGATCCTGAAGTGGTGGAGTATCCGCTGTATGATGAACAGTTTGTCTATTTTGATGCTCGCGTAAAGAATAATAAAGAAGTAAAAGTGCGCCAATTGGATTTGTCCAATTTGTGTTTGTTGGAAGAAGGACATTGCATGCGCAATCAAGTATTAGAACTATGCGACTTGCATCAAAGGCTTCTGAACAATCAGATGAACTATCAGTACAAAGCTGGATCCATTGACAGTTTGCTCAAGTTTGTAAAGGCTAATCGCGCCTCTACCTTGTTGCCCTATTTGGCTACTATAGATATGAATACCGCGGATAAAAAGATGATTAGTCAGTTTGCAGATCCGATGCCCTTTCGGAGTGTGGGCATGGTGGTGCATACCCATTTTGTGAAAAATAAAGTGAGAGAACTTTTGCAATCGGAAATCATGGATTGCGTTTCTCCTTTGTTGCTCAAGAAAAAAGGAAAAGGTAAGCAGTTATCTCCGGCCTAATGAGCCAATAAAAATCCTGTTTTTTTAAAATAGGTGTAGGGTACTCAGTAAGAAAATGGTATCATTACCATCACTTGCTGAATTTTAAACCAATGACAAGAAAAATCAACGCAAGCCTCATTATGAAAGGCTTTGCAGTCGCTCTGCTATCCGTGCCTTTTGCGGTATTCGCGCAGAATGTGGCAGTAGAAAATTCCAATGGTACACAAACAGCCATTAATCTAGATGGAGTAAATAGTATCGTGTTTTCCTCTGGAGTAATTAAATTGAATTCGAATGATTGCCAAAACCAGTATTTTGGTTTAGCGGTAACAGAAATCATCGATTTTAATCCGATTCTTTCCGTGGAAGGAGATTCTTTTTCTACAGAAACACTTTCTGTTTTTCCTAATCCTACCGAAGATTCGTTTGTTCTCACCGTAAGTGAGGCGCAGATGAATACGCAGGCTAGTATTTGGACAGCTGCTGGCGTTTGCGTGAAAAAATGGAATGTGAATCGTCGCTCCTCTACTATTGAGGTAAATGACTTGCCTGCGGGCTTGTACATTATTCAAGTTGGTAATACAAATGCTAAACTGATCAAGCGATGAAAAAAATTATTTTCCTTCTTATGATAGTTGCCTTTTCCGGAGTTGTTAAGGCGCAAGATATCATTCGTTTCCATCAAAATGGCAGCACGAGTGCATTCAATTTGTATGAAAACGATTCGATCTATTTCAATACTGATCATAGCAATTTGTACTTTTCGAATAACGGAACAGTCACCAGCTATCTGGCTGCTGACATTGACTCGATTACCTTTATTCAAGATGAAACCAATAGCATTTTCATTGACTACAATGGCGATGCGGTGACCATCACAAATCCACTGTCTTCATTGGGCGTTTCAGTGACTGCTAGCGGAGCGCACGTAACCGTGAACTCTACGCTTACTGTAGGTCATGTGAATTTTGTACTAAGAGGCAACACCACCAATGGTAGTTTCAAAATTTACTCGGCTACACCGTTTAATGTTTTGATGAACAATGTATCCATTCTTAATCCAAGTGGGCCTGCTCTGAACAGTCAGAGTGAGCGTCAAATGGATTTGATTCTAGTGGAAGGAACGATTAATGCGCTTACAGATGGTACTACCTACGCTGCGGCCCCAATTGTGGGTGGTGTTGCAGAAGATCAAAAGGCGGCCTTGTTTAGCGAGGGCGATGTGGATATTCTGGGTGGTGGCACGCTCAACATAGATGGAAATGGAAGCGCTCAACATGCATTTGCTAGTGACAAAGATGTAGAAATTAAACAAGGTGCTTTATCCATTCTTGGTTCTACTTTGGATGGTATACACGCTTCCGATCGATTAAATGTAAAAGGAGGTAACGTAAGCATCGTATCATCAGACGATGGCGCCAGTGCAGGTGGAACTTTTTCGATGGAGTGTGGATTGTTGAACATCATTACCAGCACAGCGGATACGAAGGGTATCACGAGTGACACATTAGTAGTGGTGAGTGGTGGAAATATCACCATAGCCCATTCTGGTGCTCAGTCAAAGGGCATTAGTTCATCGGGTGATGTGCGTATCTCGGGAGGTACCGTGCAAGTAACTAATTCTGGAGCATCTGTGCTTACTGCTTTGGGCAGCGGTATGGATGTTACACACAGTGCGGGTATTACTTCAGATGGTCACATTCAAGTGTCAGGCGGTAATATTACCGTGATGAGCACAGGACTTGGTGGACGCGCCTTTAAATCTGATCTTGATTATGTTCAAACAGGAGGAACAGTGACCACTACAGTGAGTGGAAATGGCGCTACTTATACCAATAGCACAGGAACATTAGATGCCTATCACAGCACATGTGTAAAAACTGTTGGCGATCTGATTGTGAATGGTGGAGAATTAACCGCAACAGCCAGTGGAAGTGGAGGCAAAGGATTTGAATCAGATGGCGATATTACCGTTGGTGATGGCGCTAGCAATCCGCTGATTGAAGTAACCACTACAGGTACCAATATTACCATCACAGCAGGTGGTGGCGGAGGACCAGGCGGCGGTAGTTCTGGCAATTATGACGAAGCAAAGGCGATTAAATCGGATATGGTGTTCACCTTAAACAGTGGAACTTTAAACATTGATTCAAATGATGATGGCGTGAAAGCATTGCAAGGCGTAACAGTAAATGGAGGAATATTGAACATCATCGATTCGAAAGAAGGAGTGGAGTCGCAGTACATTACTATTAACGGTGGAACATGCCATGTGAAATCTTCCGATGATAGCTTCAATGCAACGGCGGGAACTGGCGGTGAATCTAACGATGGAAGTCTGCTGCTCATCCATGGTGGATATGTTCATTTAGATGCTAGCGGCGGTGATCCATTAGACAGCAATGGTAATGTTACCGTTAATGGCGGTTTTGTTGTGGTGCATGGTCCCCAATCATCACCAGAAGTCGGTATGGATTATAATGGCACAGGTAAAGTTGACGGAGGTGTTGTGATTGTATCGGGAACCAATTCGAATATGACACAAGGTTTTGGTACGAGCTCCACTCAACGATCGTTGATTTTGAAAACAACTTCTAGTTTACCCGCAAATACCATTATACACCTAGAAGACAGCAATGGAAATGAAGTATTCTCCTTTAAGCCTGTTCGCGCTTATTACAGCATCGTGTATAGCGGACCAGCTTTGGTGAATGGTGCGACCTATCGTTTGTATTCTAGCGGAACACATACAGGTACAGTGCAGGATGGATTTATTACGGGTGGAGCTTACACTTCGGGCACATTAGAAACCACTTTTACCATTAGTACAATGGTGAGTACAGTGAACTTTTAGTTCTCATCACTAGAATCACTTTTATACCCATAGAAAAAGGGCCAGCTTTAGCAGTTGGCCCTTTTTTATAGTACTCGGGGATCTGTTAAATTTCTGCATCGTGGTTCGTTGAAGTTTGATTTATCGTAATATTGCGATTGAAATAAGATCAGTGGATATGGGAGTTGCGAAGACAGATGAGTTTACCGTGCGTGATAACAAGATTGCGAAGTATGCCAAGGCCCTTTCGCATCCTGCGCGGGTGGCCATATTACAGTTGCTCATTAAGAAAAGAGCCTGTATATGCGGTGATATTGTAGAAGAGCTTCCCCTTTCACAGAGCACCGTTTCACAGCATTTAAAGGAACTCAAAGAGGCGGGCTTAATTAAAGGAGAGATCGAAGGAGTGAGAGTGTGTTATTGCATCGATGAAAAGGAATGGGCCTATGCTCAGCAGCTGATGCAGGTGCTCTTTGACTCGTATGT
>JBDKGH010000113.1:0-4663 GCA_039798265.1 Bacteroidota bacterium
GTAAAAAATGCCGTAAAGGTTTTCTCCATTTATCGCATCGGCGACGTAGGACTTTTGATTGCCATGTGGATGACTCACCACTTGTTTCACCAAAATGTCACTTTCATTACTCTGAACAACTATGAAATTGTGCACGAGCATTTGCAAACTCATAGCTGGATTGGGATCATCATTTCCATGATGTTTTTCATTTCTGCTGCGGCAAAATCTGCTCAGCTTCCTTTCAGCAGTTGGCTTCCGAGGGCTATGGAAGGCCCTACGCCTTCTAGCGCTATCTTTTATGGATCGCTCTCCGTGCACATTGGTATTTTTCTGATGCTTCGCACCTTTCCATTTTGGGAACACCAACTCAGTGTGCGCATCTTAATTGGTGCAATGGGGTTATTCACGGCTGTGGTGGCAACCCTTATCTCACGCGTACAATCATCCGTAAAAAGTCAAATCGCCTACTCCTCCATTGCACAAATTGGTTTGATCTTTATCGAAGTTTCATTGGGCTGGAAAGACATTGCCTTATGGCATTTCGCGGGTAATGCATTCCTCCGTACCTACCAACTTTTAGTATCACCTTCGGTTGTCAGTTATTTGATCAAAGAACAATTTTTCAATTTTGTTCCGCGCCCTCACACCATCGAAGATTCTTTACCCAAACGACTCGAATACTCTCTGTACATGTTGAGTTTAAAAGAATTTAACCTCGATTCGTTCATGTATCGCTATTTATGGAATCCATTAAAAGGAGCCGGAAAAGCACTCAATTTCTTAACGGTAACACGAGCCTTTTTCATCTTTTTGCCACTGTATATTTTCGGAATACTCCTGCTCAATTTCGAGTCGATGGTTCCACCAATGGTGCACGATTGGCTTCCTACTTTTTTCTCATTAATCGGACTGATTTCTGTGCTTAAAGCTTTTACCGAACGCGAAAAAGCGCGATTGAGTTGGCTGATGGTCATGATGAATCACTTTTGGATTGCTCTAGCCATTTCTTTCAGCGAGCATTACAGTTTCACCGAAGCTGCTTGGTACTTAGGCGGAATCATCGTTGCTGGCGTTGGTGGATTCTGGGCGCTTTATCGCTTAAGAAATTTGGAAGATGGTATAGATCTCGCTCGCTTCCATGGTCATGCTCACCTACATCCCAAAATAGGCTTTGTCTTTTTGCTGTGTTGTCTTGGACTAACAGGCTTTCCTATTTCACCCACCTTCATTGGCGAAGATTTGATCTTTTCACATATCCATGCCGATCAATTTTGGTTAGCGGCCTTTACCGCCGTCAGCCTTATTATCGATGGACTGGCCATCATCCGCATCTATGCTCGCGTATTCCTTGGCCCGCATGCTAAAAGTGTTTATGAAATGGCGTATAAGAATGGATAAGGTGATTTTTTCACCGCTTTTCATTACTTAACCACACCCGTCAAAATCTCCCGCAGTTTCGATCGCATAATCATGCGGTTGACCACTACGCCATTTTGATCGAGGAGAAAAAAGGTAGGTGTGCTAGGCACTGGAAATCGTTTATTAAAATCTTTTCGATTGGCGCCATCGAGGTAAGTAGATATCCATGGTTTTGGATTCTGCTGTTCAAACGAACGCCACACTTGTTCTTCTTTATCGGCTGCTACGCTGTATATCTCTATTCCTTTCTGATGAAAGTCTTGATAGATTTTTTCTAGCTCGGGCTCAAATTCCTTGCAGTGAGAACAGTTCGTTCGCCAAAATTGAAGTATGGTGTATGTGTTCTTTTTGCATACCTCGTGAAGTGACATCACTTTACCGTCCAAGGTAGGACAAGTAAGGTTCGGGATTTTATTTCCTGGCTTACATGTTTCTAGGGCTTTTACCAAATTGCGCGTGCTTTCTTCTACATGGGCTTCTTCTGAAGCACAGTCAGGAGCATACCAATTGAGCAAATGAGTTAATGCTGCTTCGTCTTTATGATCGATGCATTTATCGAGGAAAAAACGAAACAAAAACCCCGCTACTTCATCGTTGCCCAATGCTTTGTTCATCACAGCATCCATGGCTTCTTGGAAGGGCCAATGATTATCGTGATATAATTTCCAGTGGCGCGACATGGCTTTTATGAAGGCCCAATGCAGCAGCACCCGATCGTCGTTGAAGGGTATGCCGTCTAAAGAATGTTCCTTTCGGTAAGTAGCAATGGAAGCCGAATCGGTTTTTAATGTTTCTGGATAATCATTCCCCATAAGACAAGGGGCTATGATGTCGGCCGTAAATGTTCCCTTCTCGGCTAGCATCAAGCCTTTTGTTTTTTCAAAAAATTGATGCTGCGCTATTCGATAAGCTGCATCGGCTTCTGTATAGCCAGTCATGTAGGTGTCGCGCTGCTTCAGCCAAATCATTAAATTGAAAAAAACACTCGCTTCTTTTCCTGCATTCCATACTAAAGGACCTCCGTTTTTTAACTGTGAACAGTCAAATGGAAGAACATACTTGCTTTGATTTTCTTTTTTCAATATTAAAAAATCACCGTTGTATTCGGGCTTACCCCAAATGCGCAGGCGGTACTCACCTTCTACCGGAGGAGTGAATTTCATTTGAAACATTCCCTCCGCATCCAGACTATCGGCTGCCAACTGCTTCCATTCATCTCTGTTCCAATAGTCCAGTGCTATCATGGGCACAGCGCCGATTGGCAGATTGGTTACTTTACCCGAAAGCATAGTTTGAGCCCGCAAAAAAGGGCTTGTGAGAAGTAGAAGGAGAAGTAAAACGAGGCTACGCATAAGCACAAATCTAAGTCGATAAGGTTTAAGAAAATGTTAGTATTCCAAAAAGGGCTTTCCTATCGTAATTTTCGCTCATGGAATTGTACGAAAATCAAGCCGCCTTTTTTGCCCAAAAGGCCATTGACCTTAACCAACAATTGAGCCGATTAAGACTCGTTCGCTTGTTTTTTGGTGTCCTCTTTTTAGCCTCCGCCGTGCTGTTCGCTGTGCATGGCACATGGATCTACATTCTGAGCTTTATACTAGGTGTTGGCGCATTTATGGTCGCCGTTAAGTTTTATGGAAAAAAAGAAAAGGCCGTTTCCGAAGCCAAAGCGCATGAAGCAACTTACCGCGATGAGATAGCCGCTACCCGAGAAGAATTTCGATCACCCGAACAAGGCCAACGATTTGAAGAAGAAAATCATCTCTACACCTACGATCTTGATGTGTTTGGGCCTCACAGCTTGTTCGAATACCTCAATCGATCACACACGGAGTTGGGAAAAAAAACGCTGGCCCTGTGGTTAAGCCATCGGTTGTCAACTGATCAGATCAACGATCATCAATCAATCATTGCCGAGTGGAAAAAACACACCGAGTGGCGCATGAGCTTTTCGGCATTTGCCCGCATGACCAAGGACACTCCAGAACAACATCAAAAACTGATGTCATGGATAAAAGGACAACCTACTGAGGTGCCGAAAACAGCCCTTTTCCTTTCTTATCTATTCCCGGCTATCATGGCCGCGCTCATCATCGGAGGTTTTATCTCGGGCCAGGTGTTATGCTACAAATTCGCAGGTCTATTATTCACACTTCAACTCGGACTTCTGGCTACTGTTTTCAAATCCCTCATGGCCGAAGCGGATTCGTTTGACCAGATCAAAGAACATTTTACCAGTTATACCCGCCTTTTTAAATGGGTCGAAACCAATCCTTTTGAACATGAGCGTACAAAAGAGCAAACAAGCGTTTTTTTCGAAGGAAAAAAACCATCCTCTCACCTGTTGGCACAGCTAGAATTGCATGTTAGCTCACTTTCCAATGTACAAAATTTAGTGGGTGTCATTTTATTCAATGGACTTGCTTCACATCACATTAGAGTATACCACCAATTGGTAATGTGGAAGAAAAACCATCGACACCAGATGACCCAGTGGTTTGAGGTGATAGGTCAATGGGAAGCCTTGCACAGCCTTACACAATTCGCGGTAAATAACCCCACTTATTCTTTCGCAGAGATTTCTGAAAAGCCGTGCTATGCTTTCACTCAACTGGGTCATCCGCTGATAAAGCCTCAATCGAGAGTCAATAACGACTTTTCCTTCACCGAGCCTCGATTTATGATTCTTACTGGCTCGAATATGTCAGGAAAAAGTACCTTTCTGCGTACGGTTGGAATCAACCTGGCTTTAGCCAATTGCGGTAGCGTTGTTTGCGCGGAGAAAGCTGTCATTCGTCCTTGCGATGTCATGGTTTCTATGCGACTCAACGATTCGCTTGCCGATAGTACATCCTACTTTTTTGCAGAAATAACGCGCATCAAAACCATACTGGATCAGCTGAACGAAGAAACTTTTGTTCTGTTTGACGAACTCCTACGTGGTACCAATAGCGATGACAAACGCGAGGGAACATTGGCGCTATTGCGCAACTTACAGCAGCGAAGAGCTACAGGTATCATCGCTACACACGACCTTGAAGTATGCGACATAACATCAAGCGATCCTTCCTATTTCTGCAACTACAACTTCGAAGTGCATATCCAAAACAATGATCTCCACTTCGATTATCTCCTACAGCTAGGAGTATGTAAAAACAAAAGCGCTACCTTCCTGATGAAAAAACAGGGCATCATTTAATCCTATGAAAACACCACTTCTACTCTTCTGTGCATTGGCTTTTTTGGCTTGTAATAAACCAGC
>JBDKGH010000114.1:0-9449 GCA_039798265.1 Bacteroidota bacterium
TCTACAGTAAACTCCTTCTTCATTTTATGAAGTAGGGTATCCCTTACCTCAATAACAGACATAGATGATAGTAAATCAGGATGGATGGCTTCTAGTCGCTGCTCATAGAGCTTTCTCAAGGAGAATAGGAGATCATTTTGATCAGGCTTCCTAATAAGACATTCCCTTTTTTCATCAAATTCCAAGGGACTGGCCTTGATGTTGGTGCTGATCTCAGCTGATTTGGTTTGATGGGTTACTCTGAACTTTACAGGATACAACCCTGATGATGATGGTCTTCTTTGATCTAAGACCAATTTAAGTTTTGCCATTGGCTTATTGGATTGTGACCAACCTGGCAGAAACATGTACAAGTTTTTGTACAAGTTTTACCCTGTACAAGTGCCTGTACAAGTCTTTTTTGAGAAAAGACAATGACAGGTCTAAAAACAAAAAACCCCGTAAACAGTGATGTCTACGGGATTTTTCCTGCTCCCCAGCCTGGGCTCGAACCAGGGACCCCATGATTAACAGTCATGTGCTCTAACCAACTGAGCTACTAGGGAATTTAAGCAGAAGTGTATTCTGTTTAAATTACCATTTCACTGTAGTCTTCCGAATGTCTTCGGAATAGAACACCGAGGCATGGTGGTATTTCAATTATCGGGTGTCTTCTTTTAAACTCCCATGATTAATCCCGCAGCTGCGGGACTCTAACCAACTGAGCTACTAGGGAATTTAAGCAGAAGTGTTTTCTGTTTAAATTACCATTTCACTGTAGTCTTCCGAATGTCTTCGGAATAGAACACCGAGGCATGGTGCCTTTTCTTGGCGTTGGCCTTAAAAAGGGCTGCAATATTACGAGGATAAAGTTGAATTGACAATATCTTTGGCAAAATTTTTTTTAGAATGAAGCTAATTGCCGTAGGAACAGTGGCTTTCGATACAATCGAAACTCCTTTTGACCGCCGCGAACGTGTAATAGGAGGTGCTGCCACCTACATTACACTCGCTGCCTCTCACTTTGTAAAAGAAAGCGGACTCATCTCTGTAGTGGGCGACGACTTCCCCGCTGATGTGCTCCAAACCATGAAAAATCGCGGTATCCACCAAGATGGCCTCGAAATCAAGCAAGGTGAAAAATCCTTCTTCTGGGCTGGTAAATACCACTACGACTTTAATTCTCGCGATACGCTACAAACCGACTTGAACGTATTGGCCACTTTCAACCCTCAGATGCCCGATAGCTACCAAGGATGCGACTTCCTCATGCTCGGAAACTTGGCGCCTGCTGTGCAAATGCAAGTGATCGAACAACTACAAAACCGCCCAAAACTCGTGGTTATGGATACCATGAACTTCTGGATGGATATCGCTTGGGATGATTTGATGAAGGTGATCGCTAAAGTGGATGTACTCACCATCAACGACGAAGAAGCTCGCCAACTTTCGAAAGAATACTCGCTCGTAAAAGCAGCTCGCAAAATATTGACCATGGGGCCCAAATACCTCATCATCAAAAAAGGCGAACATGGTGCTTTGTTATTCGATGCTCATAATGTATTCTTCGCTCCAGCCCTTCCGTTGGAAGAAGTAGCCGACCCAACAGGCGCAGGCGACACCTTCGCTGGTGGATTCATCGGATACCTGGCTCAAACAGAAAACATTTCTTTTGAAAACATGAAGCGCGCCATCATCGTTGGTTCGGCTATGGCTTCGTTCACTTGCGAAAAATTTGGTCCTGAACGTTTATTCGAATTAACCCGCGAAGAAATTAGCGCGCGCATCGAACAGTTTGTTCAATTGACCAATTTCGAAATGACTTCGATCGACTAATACTGTAAACTACATATCATGCGTAACAATCATGAAATCGACTACCGCATCTTCGGTGAGGAGATGCAGTGCGTAGAAATTGAATTGGACCCACAAGAAACCGTGGTAGCCGAGTCAGGTGCATTTATGTACATGACTGAAGGCATACAAATGGAAACCATTTTCGGAGATGGATCTAAACAAGGTGGTGGATTTTTCGACAAAATTCTCGGCGCAGGAAAGCGACTTCTTACGGGAGAAAGTTTGTTCATGACCGCCTTTACTCATACCACAGCAGGTAAAGCCCGCGTAGCCTTTGCATCGCCTTATCCAGGGAAAATCATCACCCTCGATTTGCAGCAACTTGGTGGCAAAGTAGTGTGCCAAAAAGATTCATTCCTTTGCGCCGCTAAAGGTGTATCTATTGGCATCGAATTTCAACGCAAATTGGGTACAGGACTTTTTGGTGGTGAGGGTTTCATCATGCAAAAAATCGAAGGCGATGGTCTTGCATTTTGTCATGCCGGTGGTCACATCATCGAACGTGAATTACAACCGGGTGAAACTCTGCGCATCGATACAGGTTGCGTAGTCGCGTACACCCAAGGCATCGATTACGATATTCAATTTGTTGGAGGAATCAAAAACACCTTCTTCGGAGGCGAAGGCGTATTCTTCGCTGTGCTTCGTGGACCTGGAAAAGTTTGGTTACAAACCTTGCCCATTTCTCGTTTGGCATCGCGTATTGTAGCCTACAGCTCAGGAAGCCGTAGAGAAGAAGGAAGCATACTCGGTGGCCTCGGCAACTTGCTCGACGGCGACGGAAGATAATCCTAACATTGCCCAATACTCCATCCCGAAGTCATATGAGTGGCTTGTA
Source organism: Bacteroidota bacterium (assembly GCA_039798265.1). Lineage (GTDB taxonomy): Bacteria > Bacteroidota > Bacteroidia > Flavobacteriales_D > Sanyastnellaceae > JBDKGH01. The sequence continues at coordinate 2,675 of JBDKGH010000114.1, forward strand.
AACTCATATAGCTTCGGGATTATTATTATACTTGCAACACCTTTCTAAAAGAGTTTATGCTGTTTAATTCCCTGGAGTTCCTGATCTTTTTTCCCTCAGTACTCCTCCTGTATTTTTTGTTGCCACATGCTTACAGGTGGATACTCCTGCTAGGAGCCAGCTGCCTCTTTTATATGTTCTTCATACCGAAGTACATCCTCATTCTTTTCGTTACTATCATCATCGATTATTTCGCTGGTATCTATATTGCCCGAAATGAAGGACGAAGAAAAAAAATCTGGCTCGTCGCTAGCATCATTAGTACATGCGTGGTGCTGATCGTTTTTAAGTACTTCAACTTTTTTATCGATAACATCAACACCGTTTTCACGGTAGCGGGTAATCCGCTTCACTTGAGACATTGGGACATTATACTACCTATTGGCTTATCGTTTCACACTTTTCAAAGTCTGAGCTACGTTGTAGAAGTATATCGCGGAAATCAAAAACCAGAAACCCATTTTGGTATCTACTCGCTGTATGTTATGTTCTTTCCACAATTGGTAGCAGGCCCCATTGAGCGACCGCAAAACATTTTGCATCAGTTCTACGAAAAACATCAGTTCTCCTATGCTAATCTATCTCAAGGATTGCGCATGATGATTTGGGGATTTTTTAAGAAAGTAGTCATCGCTGACAACCTGGGGCAAATCATCGACCCTGTTTTCAGTGCACCACACACATTAAATGCCGGCTGGTTAGCCCTCGGATCGGCTCTTTTTGCTATTCAGATCTATTGCGACTTCAGCGGTTACAGCGACATCGCCATCGGCTCAGCAAAAACCATGGGTTATACATTGATGGAGAACTTTCGTTTTCCCTACATCTCCCAATCTATCCGCGAATTTTGGTCTCGCTGGCACATCTCTCTTTCTACTTGGTTTAGGGATTATGTTTATATACCCATGGGTGGCAATCGGGTGAGCGAAACACGCAAGAGTGTGAACCTTGCATCCGTTTTTGCGCTAAGTGGATTTTGGCACGGTGCTAACTGGACCTTCATCATTTGGGGAGCTTTACACGGCATTTACTTGGTGATCGAAGGACGTATAAAAAAACACTTGCCTCCACTGCCGCAAACACGACTGACACGAATATTCATCACCGCTTTCATTTTTGTTTTGGTCACTATTGGATGGGTTTTCTTTCGAGCCAATTCCGTTAGCGACGCGCTAAGCATGCTTTATCGCATTAGCATTTGGGCTCCGCTCCAAGGCGATTTGCCTTTAGCTCTTAGTAACATTCATCCTTACTACCTCAACTTCTTAATGGGCGTTACCATCTGCTTCTTAGCATTTGATGTGTACATGAGTAAGCTGAGCAGAAATGAAAAACCAGCGCCGTTTAAACAGGCCAACATGATCTTAAACGCCCTCGTAATAGCGCTAATCGCCCTGTTTGGCTTCTGGGGAAAAGTTCAATTCATCTATTTCCAATTCTGATGAAAACAACTCTCCTTCGCCTATTCCAAACGCTAGCCCTCAGCATCTTCTTTTATGTGGGTATCACTTTTGTGATCAATAAGGTTACTTTTAAAAACCGACGTCTTTCCTGTTACACGATGCCTTACGTGCAAAGGGCAGGAGGGCAAGAGCGGCTCATGGGAAACGACTTTAATCCACAGGAAAAATATGATGTGTTGGTGTACGGTTCATCTCATGCTTATCGCGGTTACGATCCTCGCAACTTTCAAAAAGCAGGCTATAGCTTATTCAATGCAGGCACCTCTTCACAAAGCATTAGCGGCACTTATGTAATTGCCACAAACGCTATACCGCCCTCATCTGGAAAGCTGGTGATCATTGATATTTACGACGTGGTATGGGGAATTTCCGATTTGGAAAATAGCAACCTCCTCATTCAAAATTTCCCAAATAATGCCGTAAAGACCGCTGCATTTACATCGCATCCCGACATTCGAAAATTCAACCAACTCGTTGCCAGCTGGTGCACCAAATCAACCTTGGAAGAAACAAAAGCAAAAGGTTATATCAGCAATGGATATTGCACCCGTACCGATACGGTTAGCCTACCTTGGCCCGCAGTAGATGTGATCACAGAAATAGAACCCCGTTATCTAGCCGACTTTGAAAAGATGATCGACCTTACCCTCCAGAGCGGATCAAAATTGGTTCTAGTTAGTCATCCCCTTCCACCAATTGATAAGCACGCCAACAACCACACACTGTTAAAACCCCACATCGAGAAGGCGGCTAAAGATCATGGCATTTCCTATTTGGATTATACGCATCACTCCGAATTTACGCTTCCTGAAAAATTCGCCGATGAGAATCACCTCAACCAAACTGGTGTAAATCGATTCAATGAAATATTGATCGAAGATTTGAAAAAGCGCCAACTTTTACCTCAATAGGCCTAAATTGGGGCTTGTAAAAAAGGTGGTTTCGACTACCTTTGAGCGCCGTAATGAGTAAACCAAACTAAAACGTGAGTCAGCACCAGCAGGGAACATCAGAGCATTGGGATCAGGTGATCACTCCAAAACGAGGATTATTTCAAACCCTACATCTTCGTAGAGTATGGGATTACCGCGACTTGGTGGCTCTATTTATCAAAAGAGATCTCACCGCTACCTATGCGCAAACCCTTCTAGGGCCGCTGTGGTTTTTTCTTCAGCCCATCTTCACTACCATCATCTTCACTTTTATTTTCGGCAATCTCGCTGGGCTAGGTAATGATGGTATTCCAAAACCGCTTTTCTACATGAGTGGTATCGTGCTGTGGAACTACTTCGCAGAAGTGCTCATGAAAACTTCTGACACCTTCATCGCTAACCGCCACATATTCAGCAAGGTGTATTTTCCTCGTTTGGTTATTCCCATTTCCCTCACTATTTCGCACTTGATGAAGCTCGGCATTCAACTGCTCTTGCTCTTCGGGTTGATGATCTTCTATTTAGTAAAAGGCGAAATCACCCTTTCATGGACCATCGTTCTTTTTCCGTTACTCATCATCCCAGTGGCTTTCTTAGGACTAGGATGTGGACTTATAGTTACAGCGCTCACTACCAAGTACCGCGACTTAAAATACTTAGTCAACTTTGGTATTGAACTGCTCCGTTATGCGTCGCCAGTTATTTTTCCGCTATCTACAGTAGCCGGAAAAATGAAATGGGCCCTACTTGCCAATCCTATGAGCGCGGTGATCGAAACATTTCGCCACGTGTGTTTTCATACCGGACAATTTGAGTGGTTGTATTTAGCCTACTCTGTTGTGTCGAGCTTCCTCATTTTATTGTTGGGAGCAGTTGTTTTCTCCTTCATTGAAAAAGACTTTATTGATACCGTTTAGGCCATGAGTGATATCGTGTTGAAAGTAGAAGATTTGGCCAAACAATATCGTCTTGGCCGTGTAAGTTCAGGCATGCTGTCGCAAGACTTAAAGCGCTGGTACTACCTCATGCGCGGCAAAGAAGATCCATTTCTTCGTGTTGGTGAAACCAATGACCGCACGTCGAAAGCCATAAGCGACTACGTTTGGGCTTTGCAGAACATCAATTTCGAAGTAAAAAAAGGAGATGTACTCGCTGTAATTGGAAAAAATGGCGCGGGTAAATCCACCTTGCTCAAAATACTTTCGCACGTAACAGGGCCTACCAAAGGGAATATTCAAATCAAAGGTCGAGTAGGAAGTTTGCTCGAAGTAGGAACAGGTATGCACCCTGACCTTACCGGTCGTGAAAACATCTTTTTAAATGGCGCCATTCTCGGAATGCGTCGTCATGAAATCAAAGCAAAGTTTGACGACATCGTTGATTTCTCTGGTTGCGCGCGTTATATCGACACTCCCGTTAAACGATATTCCTCAGGGATGATGGTTCGCTTAGGCTTTGCCGTAGCTGCTTTCTTGGAACCCGAGATCTTGATCGTAGACGAAGTGTTAGCCGTAGGCGATGCTGAATTTCAATACCAAGCCATCGGCAAAATGAAAGACGTTTCCGAAAGCGAGGGTCGCACAGTTCTTTTCGTAAGTCACAACATGACAGCGGTTCAAAACCTGTGTACGCGAGGCATCATACTCAAACACGGTACCGTAGAATACGAAGGATCTACACTCGATTGCATCGCCAATTATCGCGATTCGAATTATCAAGAATCAGTGGGCGTGCCCATCAGCGAGCGCAGTGATGTAAAAAACACAGGTGAAATCAATGTCGAAGATCTTTGGCTCGAAAATGCCGAAGGACAGCGTCGTTTAGCCTTCATGGCCGGCGAAGACATGACCATTCGTTTTCGATATAACGGCGAAGCAGCTGATCACGAACACCTGAGTATCGCCTTCGGTTTATATGAATCGAATGGTTCGCAGTTAGCCGATATTTGGAACATCTCCGCAGCAGGCATGAGAGATTTATATCCTTCCAATGCCGATGTAACCTGCACTCTGCCTCGCATTCCACTCAATGCGGGTCGTTACTATATCAACATCTGCATTCGTTTGAAAAACCGCACCGTTTATTATTTGAAAAACGCTGCCTATTTCGACATTTATCAATCCGATTTTTACAACAGCGGTTACATGCCATCGCAAAGTGCGGGTAAAATATTGCTGGAGCAAAAATGGCAATTCAATCCCCTAAACGCATGAGTGGTAAAAAGAAAGTACTCATCCTCTGTGAGTCCAATCTGAACCGCGCACCTCGGGTGAGAGCCGAGTACGAAGCCCTTCGCGACAAATATGATCTAGTGATGTGTGGTTATGAAAAACCACCCTACCCTGATGTGGACTACATTCACATTAAACACGACAAACAAGATCCTGTCACTTGGCATTACGAATTGCCCACCATCGTTCGCAAACCGATTTCTGCTCTTCTAAAAGTGAAGGAAAAAGTGAGTCGATACTCTCTTTCTTCTTTTCCTAAAAAATACCTACCCATTCTTCGTTACCAGCATTTTGATAAAATTGATTTAATCATTAATCACCATGCAGGTAGTTTGCCCATTACTTTGCAATTGATAGAAAAAAGAAAGGGCATTCCATTCATCACCAACCTTCACGAGTTCTATCCGGGTGTAGCAGATGAAAAAATGGGTCACCTCAAAGAATGGATGAATTACGAAGCGCAATTGTGCAATGATCACTTGCCCAAAGCCGCCGAAGTGTTCACGGTCTGTGAAGGCATCCGCTTGGAGTACCTCAACGCCTTTCAGGTAGATTCTACGGTTATTCGAAACGATAAGCCGCATCACAGCGGCGAACCTATCTTGTGGAAACAAGGCGAGCCCATGCGCATCATTCACCATGGCGCCGCTCTTCGCGCCAGGCAGCTCGAACAAATGATTCACACCGTTGATCGTTTAGGAAAAAACTACACACTCGATTTGATGTTAGTGGCATCTGATCCGGTGTACATGAAGAGTTTAGAAGAATTGGTAAAAAACAAATCCAATATTCGCATCATTCCGCCCGTAGCTCCCGATCAAATTATCGAATCGCTTCGCAGCTACCACGTAGGCCTCTATTCGTTAACACCTGGAAGCATCAACCACAAATTGGCGCTTCCCAATAAAATATTCGAATACGTGCAGGCCAAAGTCTGCATCGTCTGTTCGCCCAATCAAGAAATCAAACGCTTGGTTGAAGATCATAAAGTTGGTTTCATCACAAAGGGATGGGGCGAAGAAGACATGATTGAAATACTTCAATCGCTTACACCAGAAAAAGTGAATGAAGTAAAAAAATCAGCCCATGAACATGCGTATGCGCTAAGCAGTGAGCGCACCAATGAATTGATTTTACAGGCCGTTGACAACGCTTTAGAAAAAAAATAAGACACCATGGAGCACGTTTCATTTGAAGTGTTGAACAAGCACATGGAAGAAAAACTAAGCGATTCTTCGCTTTATCGAGGTGCTCGTTTTTCCTATTTGAAAATACTCCAGCACGCTTTGTCTTATGACCTTACCAAGAGCACCCAGAAAAAAATCGCCACCAACTTTCAGTCACCATTTTGGTGGGTAAAACTCAAGTACATCCTGAAGGCTTGGCGCAATGGACAAATACCCACACTTGCTTTAAAGAAAAGTGTGATCATTGACAAAGGAAGGATTTATGAAGAAGAAGGAATGAAAAAAAGTCATTACTTCAACAACCTTTTGTCAGCCCTTGGGCCTGAGCATGTAAGCCTACTCCAGCAAAGAAAAAACCATGGACTTGCAGCTTTAAGCAGCCTAGAAGAAATTGGCGTAGCTCGTGGTGTTATGCCTAAACAAGTGAAACAAACTTGGCTTGAAATCCGAACGATCATTCGGTCATTACAGCGTAGTAAAAAATTCACCTCTTCCGAGTGCGAATACATCGAAAGTTGTTTTCACGTTTTCTTCGAAGATTACTTCCGTTTCTATCGCATATTCCAAAACCAGACACAGGTAAAAAGCGTGTTCTTTTGTGTGCATTACCACCAAGAAGGATTGATCGCCGCCCTTCGTGATTTGGAAATAAAATCCGTTGAAATTCAACACGGTCTCATTTCTGCAAGTGATTACTACTACGTGTATTCCAAGCAATTGAGCGCTGGATTAAAAGACGCTCTTTTCCCTGATATCATTGGACTTTACGGACAATATTGGAAAAATATTTTACTCCGCGGTGCCGAGTGGAAGCCCGAGCAACTGCGCGTTTTTGGGGATTACTTACCGCGGACAGAAAAAAAATATTTACCCCCTTTTCAAAAGGAAAATTGGATTTTTATTGGAGCACAAAAAAACGTGGA
>JBDKGH010000115.1:0-9599 GCA_039798265.1 Bacteroidota bacterium
ATATTAGATACAATTATGAATACGGTTTTTGGTGGACTACGAGTTATGTGCAGTTTTTTGTTAAGGCTGATAGCGTAGAAAAAACAAAAAAAGCTTTCGATCATTTGATATCTTTAGTTCAAGAAAAAAAGCAAAAAGCAGAGGAAGCCGATCCGTTCGGAAATTAAAGTAAACGATGAGATGAAAATCCTTGGTGGTGCAGTTAAAACAAGCCTTGTTTTGCAGGCGATGTTTTTTTTATGGAGTTTGAAAAGTTGTAAAAGTATGGACACGTCTTTTTCTCTTGAGGTTCCCAAAGAAGGCTTCGAAGTCATTCAACAGATTCCTTCCAGCCAAAAAGGAAGAGAAAAAAATGCGCTGTATTTGTCTCCAAGAAGAATAAGAGATGATGAGTTTAATACACCTGCTTTAAAAACCCTTGTTGACAGCATGTACACCATGATGATCAGAAAATCAGGTGTGGGTATAGCTGCCAATCAAATAGGTAAAAGACTCCAAATTTTCATTATCGAAGCAAAGCCAAATAATCCGCGCTACAAGGTCTTGGGTCCAGTGCCGATGAAAGTCTTTATTAATCCGCGGATCACCCAAGTGTCTACAACGAGGAAAAATTTTTGGCATGGGTGTTTGAGTGCAGCCGGTGAGAAACGCGGAAATGTAGCTACCTATGAGTGGCTGGATTACCAATGCCAAAACGAAAAAGGTGAAATAGAAACTGGACGCCTAGAAGGCTTTGCAGCAGTTATTTTTCAGCATGAATTCAGGCACTTGATGAGTGGAACATATTTGGATGTTTCGAAACAGTATTTGTCAAAAAACGAGTTAGACATCGAAATTGAAGCGGGTCGAATTCCATTCTTCGAAATGGTAGGTGATTCTTTACCTCTGCTGATACAAGGTTATGTAATTGGACAAACGTTAGATGAGTATCATGCCACATTGAAGTAAGTTCATGTGCACGAGAATGAGCCAATTACGCATTTTACTCCTTTTGTAATTGATTGTGAATGCTTAATTTAGCCTCTTCAATCACCGTTATTTAGAGATGCTTTATGAAGGTACAAGGGCCAGCGAAACCTACAGTATTAAAACGATTTTTTAAAACAGGCCAACAGCTCTATGCCTTTTACGGAGCCATGTTCGGATTTGTATTCCCAATTATCGGCACCTTGTTGGACTGTCGCGTTCGATTTGGACAGGTGAGTTATGATTATCTTATTCAGTCTCAAAAAGAATCGCCTCTTCTTTGGATCATTGATACGGCGCCGTTTTTTTTAGGAGTTTTTGCTTCGTTCGGAGGTCGTCAATTGGATAGAGTTGAACTCAAAAACAAACTGCTCAATCAGCGGTACGAACAAACACTTCTATTGCGAGAAATGGCTGATAAGGCCAATCAGGCCAAGAGTGAGTTTTTAGCAAACATGTCGCATGAAATTCGTACCCCAATGAATGCCATCATTGGGATGAATTATCTCATGAAAAAAACTCCTTTGAATGAAAAACAAAGAGATTACCACCACAAAATAGATGTGTCTGCGAAAGCCTTATTGCGCATCATTGATGATATCCTTGATTTTTCTAAAATAGAAGCGGGAAAATTATCCTTAGAAAATACAGAGCTTCGGTTAGAGAATATTATTTCAGATGTTTCGGATGCCGTAAATGTAAAGTTGAGAAAAAAGAATGAAGTAGAACTGGTGACTCACATCAGTCCGGATGTTCCTGAATTCTTTTTTGGCGATGCCTTGCGATTGCGTCAAGTGTTGTTGAATTTATTGGACAATGCCGTAAAGTTCACGGAGAAGGGTGAAATAAAGCTGGAAGTCGAGGTCTTGGAAAAAAGAAACAATGGTCAAATGCTGAGGTTTCATGTTCAGGATTCGGGTATAGGTATGACACTAGAACAAGTGAATTCCTTATTTCTTCCTTTTCGACAAGCGGATCTTTCTACTACAAGAAAGTTTGGCGGTACGGGCCTGGGCTTGGCTATTTGCCGACGTATAGTGGAAATGATGCAAGGTTCCATAAGCCTCACCAGCGAAATAGGACGAGGCAGCAAATTTAGCTTTACTGTATTTCTAGAAACCTATGATCAAGAACCGAGATTGTTTTCTTCGGTTATGGATTTTAGCGGCCAGAAGGCACTGCTCGTAGATGACTCAGAAAGTGCTCTTATGGTTTTGGAAGAAATGCTGGTTGGTTTTGGATTTGAAGTGTTATTGGCTAAAAACGGCCGACAAGCACTTGAGATTTATGAGCGAGAAAAGAAGGGTATTTCACTGATGGTGGTGGATTGGCGAATGCCGGGAATGGATGGATTAGAATTAGTGGATAACATTAAATCCATCAATAATGAAAATATTCCATCTATTGTAATGGTGACGGCTTTTGGTGTAGATATAATTAAAGACGCCGCAGGCCAAAAACTCATTGATGCTTATTTATTAAAACCGATCAACCCTTCGGTTTTGTTTAATACACTGAATCAGCTTTTGCAGAATGGAAGTGTACCCGAATCAGAAATGATAGATGATACCTTATTGATCGCCGAGTTTAAATCAAAACTCGAAGGAAGTAAAGTGCTCGTAGTGGAGGACAATGATATCAACCTAGAGCTATCCATTGATCTGTTAACAGAGGTAGGAATTGTGACTGATTTCGCTCGAAATGGGCTAGAGGCATTGGACAAAATAAAAGCCAATCAATATGAAATGGTTCTGATGGATATTCAAATGCCCGAGATGGATGGTTTGATGGCCACTAGGGAAATTCGAAAAATGAAGCAGTATGATTCATTGCCCATTATAGCGATGACAGCCCACGCTATGAAAGGAGAGCGCGAGAAGAGTTTGAATGCTGGAATGAATGATCATATCAATAAACCCATTGATCCTTTAGTGTTGTATTCTTCTTTGTTGAAGTTTATAAAAGGAGAAGAGTTTATGCCCTATGCGAGTCAGGCTTTACCAAAGATTGAAAACGCGCAGGCTGCTGCGTTTGAGATCGAAGGAATAGATGTGCCCACGGGCTTGTATCGTAGTGGAAACAAGTTAGAAAATTATCAAAGGTTATTAAAGTCATTTGCGGAGCGATATAAAAATATAGGCCTGAAATCCTCGCAATGGATAGCAACTAATGATTTGGATGAGCTTGCTGCATTGCTTCATACCATTGCTGGTGTTGCTGGCAACTTAGGTGCAATTGGAATCTACGAACGGTCGATTGTTCTTTCGAATTCGTTTAAAAATTTCGCTAAGCAAAAACAAGTAGAAGAGGCTGCAGAGAGGTATCCAGAAATTCAAGAGGTGTTGCATGACATTGAGCAATTGTCGTTGCGTATACTTACGTATCTGAATGCAGCGGAACCAAAGGTGGCCGCTAGCCATGTTCAGCTCACGCAAGATGATGTGTTGCCAGCATTGCAAGAGATAAAAAACTTGGTGATGAACAATGATCCAAAATCATTGGAAAAAAGTATGCTATTGCTCCAATCTCTTCCAGAGAATAGTCGAGAAAAACCAATGCTACAAGAAATAGTGGCTAGCCTGAATGAATTTGAATTTGATCAGGCTCTTACCATTCTAAACGGCCAACACTATGATTGATAAGAAACCTGAAAAACCGGTCATACTGATCGTGGATGATTCTGTAGAGAATCTCCAGGTCTTGTCGTTTTTGTTGGGCGATTTGTACAGCATCAAAATTGCGAAATCAGGCGAAAAAGCGGTTGAAATTTCAGCACAGATACCATCGCCCGATTTGATTTTGATGGATGTGGTCATGCCTGGAATCAACGGTTTTGAAGCATGCCGATTGATTAAGGAGAATCCGGTTACTCAAAAAATTCCTGTGATCTTTTTGACTGCGCTAAATGAAGTGACGGATGAAACCATGGGATTCAAAATTGGAGGTGCAGATTTTATTACGAAGCCTTTTAATCCCGAAATTGTACTAGCTAGGATTAGAACCCATTTAGATTTACAAGCCGAGCGAAGAAAGACAGAAACCTTGTTGAATATTTTGCTCCCCGAAAAAGTAGTGTCGGAGCTCATCAACAATGGAAGTTACAAGCCCGAAGTACATGATGAGGTGAGTATTCTTTTCTGCGATTTTGTAGGATTTACAGGCATTACTGCAGCACTTTCACCCGAACTGTTAATCGATGAATTGTCCAATTTGTTTAGTGAGTTTGATGAAATCTGCAAGCGCAATGGCGTTATGCGCATTAAAACAATTGGTGATGCCTATATGGCTGTTTGTGGCATAGAACAAGAGGATGAGGACCATGCCGACAAGGCAGTGAAGTGCGGTCTAGATTTTATCCGTTTTTTACACATTCGAAATGGGGAAGATCAACTGCCATGGATTTGTCGTGTGGGAGTTCACTCAGGATCTGTAATTGGAGGTATAGTGGGTAAAACACGGTTTGCTTATGACATTATGGGTGATAGTGTAAACATTGCAGCACGTGTTGAAAGTTGCGGTCTACCCATGCGAGTGGCTGTTACAGAGGAAACGCGCAAACGCTTGAAGCAGTCGTATTCAATGGAAGCAATGGGTGATGTGAGCCTCAAAGGAAAAGGAGAAATGTCTTTGTTCTTAATTGATCCTTTTCAGTCTTAAGTAAGAAGTATTCTTCCTCGCATTTTGGTGTACATTCGTTCGGCCAAGAACAAATGGCTTTAAATCGTAATCTCCACTCACTTAAACTCATGAACCGTCGGGCCTCTTCTGTTTTGATCTCCTTATTGGTAGCGGTAATCGCTTTTCATGGTCTTGTTTTGCTTAAAATCATTCCCTATACCATAGCGTGGGGTGGGCGATTGCAGAGTGATATGGAGATGTATGTATTTGAAACGATTTCTATACTCATTAATCTGCTGTTGATTTTATTGGTGTGCATTAAAACAGGGCGAGTGAATAGCTTTCTTCCCATGAAAGCAGTGAACGTCATCTTGTGGTTTTTCTGTGGTGTTTTTGTCTTAAATACCATTGGCAATCTCTTTGCCCAAACAATCTTCGAAAAGTTTTTCGCATTGCTCACTGCATTATTTGCGGTGTTGATTGGTCAAGTGGTGCGAAGTGAGAATAAGTAATTTTTTCTTCCTGCTTTTTTCTTCACATGTTCTTGTCGCTTTTTTTTAAAACGCGACGGAATTTTTCTGTTTGAATTTTTGTGAGATGTTATTTTTCAAAACGAAAAATAATTCAATTATTTCCATTTTTATTTAAAGGTTTACATAAATAAAATCATCTCTTTTTTGTACTCTAAGAAAAGGATTTTTTCGAAAGAAAGAAAATGAGGTGGTGGAGGCTGTCTAAAAATGGACTTTGTTTTTTCTTGATTTACAACAATTTGAACAAAAGAAAATTCTGCGTGTTAGTATTACGCTGGAGATGATATCAGCGAAAAAAACATGGCGGGTCCGAAAAGCCAAAGAGTAGGAAAACCTTAATTAAAACCAATGGAACATTTAAAAATTGCCAGCGACAACTATGTTGCATTCACGTTCTTTATAGGAACAATGGCCATGATGGCGGCTTCTGTCTTCTTTTTCTTTGAATTGAACAACACGTCTTCCAAATGGCGGACATCTGTTCTCGTTTCTGGATTAATCACTTTTATTGCTGCAGTGCATTATTATTACATGAGAGGGTACAACCTCGAAACGGGCGAGTCGCCTACCTTCTTTCGTTATGTAGACTGGATTCTTACTGTGCCTTTGATGTGCGTGGAATTCTATCTGATCACTAAAAAGGCTGGTGCTAAAATCGGTTTGTTATGGAAATTGATTGTGGCGTCATTGATCATGTTGGTGACTGGTTATTTCGGTGAAACAATTGATAGAGATAATAGCGTTATGTGGGGCGTATTGTCTGGTGCCGCTTATTTCTACATTGTTTATTTAATTTGGTTTGGCGAAGTAGCAAAACTTGCTCAATCTGCAGGAGCACAAGTAGCAAAAGCTACACGAGTTTTGGCTTGGTTCGTATTAGTAGGTTGGGCCATTTACCCACTTGGTTACATCTTAGGTACTCCTGGTGGTTTATTTGGAATGCAGTTGGTATCTGATCCAGCCGCGGCTTCTCACTCTATGGATATCGTTTATAACATTGCTGATGCCATCAATAAGATTGGTTTTGGTCTTGTTATTTATGCTTTGAGCAGAAATGCTGAAGATTAATTGATATAGAAAAAGGGAGACTACCTGCGTATGTTAATACGGAGGTAGTCTCTTTTTTTTTGATTTTTCACCACCATGGATACTCCCGTTTGCGCATACGTCGATTTCCTGTTTATAGGACTTGGAGCTTCCAATTCGTTGCTGATGTTGAAAATGCACGAAATAGGTTTGTTAGATGGAAAAAAGATAGCCGTCATCGAACCGAATCTAGAGGTGTTGAATGATCGAAATTTTTGTTTTTGGGCGACAGAAGAAGAGCTACTCCAACTAAATCTCCAAGGGTTGATTAGTTCGAGATGGCAAAATATGGAAGTGGCTGGTAGAACAAGTCAATCCATTGCTCCTGTTTTTTACTATCACATTAGAGGTGCTGATTTATCACGCAGTACCAAAGAAATTCTGACGAATTATACTGTTCAGTATTTCTCCGAAAAATGGGAAAGTGAACCTGTTCGAAAGGATGAATCCTATATCGTAGATCTTTCTTCAGCCTCAATCGAGGCCAAGCGGGTGTTTGATAGTAGGCCTCCGCAGTTCAAAAAAACAGGGGAAAATCAAAGTCATTTACTTCAGTCGTTTTATGGCTGGGAGGTAGAGGTGCGTGAAGAACATTTTGAGCCATCGAAAATGGTGATGATGGATTTCGCTATTCCACAAGATCATTTCTGTCAGTTTATTTACATTCTTCCGTTTACGGCGAATAAGGCTTTGATTGAGGTTACGCGTTTCGGTAAAGAAGTGCTGACGACAGAGGCTGCTCAAAAGATTCTTCTCACTTATTTGGAGAAGTTGGAAGGGACGTATGAAGTAGTGAATGAAGAGAGAGGCGTGATACCAATGTCATCTTACGAAACGGAGCATGCTGATTTCGGTATAATGTGGACTCGAACAGGCGTTAATGCTGATTTGATCAAGCCGACTACGGGTTACGCTTTTTTCAATATGGCTAAAGATGCGGATCTGATAACGGCCTCTATTCTTGAACAAACGGAGATAAAAAGAGAAGGGCGCAAATCGCGCTTTGAATTTTATGACCATCTGCTACTCAAAATTTTGGAGAAATCTCCGGAAAAGGGCAAGCGTGTTTTTCATTCCTTGTTTAGTCGTGTTCCTTTAAATGAGGTCTTGGTTTTCTTAAGTGAAAAATCAACGTTGAGAAAAGAAGTGAAAATTTTTTCCAAACTTCCGAAACTTCTTTTTGTAAAAACGGCTATCGCACATTTATGGAATAGACTACAGATGCTCTCACCGGTGCATTTAGCTTTGGTGATGACCTTATTGGCCTTGTTGCTTAATGGCTTGAACATTCAGATGCCCATTTGGATGTTTTTAAGCTTAGGATTTTTATGGGTGGGTTTACCGCATGGCGCCTTGGATCATTTGACAGATCAATCTCTGCGAAAAGTATCGGACTATGCGCGTTTCATCTTGAAGTATTTAATGAAAGGAGCGATCTTAGGATTGTTGTGGCTTGTATTGCCGGATTGGGCATTACTTATTTTTATTCTTTTTTCCGCATGGCATTTTGGACAAGGGGACTTTAAAGAATGGAATCTCGCGCCAGGATGGCGATCTTTCCTTTGGGGAGTTCAGGTTTTGACGATTATTTTGTTTTTTCACCATAAAGAAACGAGCCACGTTTTAGCTCAGGTGAACGGATCAGTAGTGCACTTGTGGTTTAATCAAATCACAGATGAGCAATTAACACTTGTGCATTGGACTTTGGTGTTAAGCTCCTTTTTATTTGCTGGTTTTATGAGAAGCCGATTGATTTTTCTTTCTCTACTTTATTTATTCCTCTCTGCGTATTTGCCATTACTTTTCTCCTTTGGTATATATTTTATCGTTCAGCACAGTTGGCATGGTTGGAGGCACCTCAAGCATGATTTACAAGTGAGTTCTTATCAACTCTGGTTAAAGTCTCTGCCCTTTACGCTCGGGGGATTGCTTTTGTTTTTTGCATTTATCCTTTTGAACACCACTGAATCGATCGGTGTTTTTTTTATAGTCTTATCCTGCATCAGTATTCCACATATTTTTTCCATGCACCTTTTTTATAAGACCTATTCAGAAGGGTCGAAATGAAAAGGGATTCGTCATTGTCATGGATGTTAATCAAAAAACATACTTAATCCCCCTCAAAAGCGACATCCGTCAAAAACTAGGCTTATCCATGGGCACCGAAGTAGAGGTGGTTGTGGGGGTGTGAGGAGGGTCGAACATCTATTTCCGATTTTCGATAGATGAATGTTCGATACTTGGGGTTGAGTTTTCTTTGTGCTAGTGTTGTTGAACAACCCGAACGATCGTACGGTCAATTTTTCTGAATTGGTTTCTGAAAGCTACTTTGTGAAGGTTGTTTATGACGAGTAAAGTGGGGTGAAGTGGGTGTGTAGGATTGATGATCCTTAGTTCTTGCCACCTCGAGCTACCCAATGGGTTCTACATTATTGTTTTTTGCGATTGAACGGTAGATTTAGCGACAAATGGCTTAAATTTACTAGTATGAAATTGATAGAGTCCAACATACAGTTGATCCGCGAGCTATGTGCAAAGCACAGGGTGCGTAGACTTTTTGTATTCGGCTCTGTCTTAAGAGACACGTTTTCGAATAAGTCGGATATAGATTTTTTGGTTGATTTCGCAGATGTTGATCTAAAGGAGTATGCAGATAATTATTTCGAGTTGAAAGAAAAGCTGGAGGCACTCTTGAAATGTCCCGTCGATCTTTTGGAAGAAAAGGGAATTCGAAATCCATTTTTTCGCGAGGAGATCGAAAAGGAGAAACAGTTGATTTATGGAGAATAGAATTCGAACTTATTTGTTTGATATTTTGAACTCTATAGAAGAAATAGAGTCTTTCTTCGATGGACTACCTCTGGATTATGTCGCCTTTCAAGCGGATAAAAAGACAAAGAGAGCAGTAGAGAGAAATATTGAAATAATTGGCGAAGCAGTAAATAGAATATTAAAGGAGAATCCCAGCTTTCCTTTAGAAAATGCAAGAAATATCATAGGTACTCGAAATAGAATTATTCATAGTTACGATAATGTAGCTGATGAGATGATTTGGTCAATAGTGGTAAAAAGTCTTCCAAAGCTTAAAGAGGAGGTAAAAAACATGTTGAATTAGTGCAGTCTTATCGATATCTGGCGGCAGCTTTTATTACTCTGATATAATATGTCTCTGCTCAGATTACCGAGCGCTGCACTAGGGTTTATGGAACCTTCTTCCAAAGGATGATGTTTTTCGCTTTCTTTTTATATCGATCATTTTTTTTAATTTGGCTGTTATGATTGCTTCTGTTACTACTCCTCGTTTTATCCTCCGCGAATTTCGTCTTACGGATGTAGAGGCTTTATTTGCCGTTGACTCTGATCCAGAGGTGGTGCGTTATTTAGGAAACAAAACAT
>JBDKGH010000116.1:0-23701 GCA_039798265.1 Bacteroidota bacterium
GTACACCGTAGTAGCATCGGTATTGAAACCAATGATGCCCGTGAATTCAAATGGTGCTTTGAAATGACCGTATTCTTTGCCAGAAAGATCGTACAGGTAATAAGAATGGTATCCATTTTTCCAGCTGTACCAAAGGAATTTGTCATTACTACCAGGAATAAACGTAATGGGTTGGTCGGGCTCTACCCAGCGAGCATCGGTTTCTTCGATGATTTTTTTGATGAGCTTTCCTGTAGTAGCATCAAATTGAAGCAAGCGCATCATGTCTGTTGCGCGATTGAGATAAATCACAAAAACACTTTTATCATCGGGCGACCAACTGAGGTTGGTGAGATAATAATTGTCGTTCATCTTTTGACCATTCAACACGTCAAGATAAACGGTGCTGTTGGTTTTTATGTTATAAATACCTACGGAAACTAATTCACTTTTTCCGCCGCTCATGGGATACTTAATGTTTTTTACCGAGGCGGGAGTGGTTTTATAATCCGTTAATGGATAGTTGGCAACTTGACTCTCATCTTTTTGATAAAAAGCAAGTGCATTGCCGCTATTACTCCAAAAGGTTCCTTTTGAAATACCATATTCGTTGCGGGAAATGGACTGACCGCTTACTACCTCACCAATATTTTTGGTGATAGCATTATCCTTTCCGCCGGATTGAATATACAAGTTGTTACCTACGGTGTAGGCCAACATTCCTGTTTTGGCGTGAAAATCAAAATTGGCTCCGCCTTCTGGCTCGCTAGCATTTTTTTGAGCCGTTTTCATTTTGGTGTTTACCGTGATGTACTTGCCGTCTTCGTTGAAGTAGAAGCTGATCGGGTCTAACCAAGTAATGGTGGGGAATGATTTTAATTGAGCATGATCTTTCACGAGATCATTTAGATCGCGCAATGAAAGGAAAAGCTTTGATTTACCTTTTGGAGAGTGGAGGTAAAGGCTGTCGGATTTTACTTCAGTGTAGGTTTCGCTACCGGGCAACCAAGTCAATTGATTTAAACGACTAGGATAAAACTGACGGAATTGACCGAGTATGGCTTCTTCCATTGTTAATTCTACTTTTTCGAAGCTATCGACATAGCCGCCGAAAACGGCGCCTTCACCAAGTGTCTGTCCTTTCGATTGGGCATGGGCATTTAGCGCTAGTGCTAAAACGGCTACACCGACTAATATCTTTTTCATAGTATTTTCTTGAGTTGTGGCGAAAGTAAAGAAGGAATGTGGAGGAAGGAAATGTTTTTCGCTGAACGGTTTTCAATCTATTTAACGAGTGCAACCGTGATTTTTGATTAATCTTGCAGCCTCAAGTCATGAAGCGTTTTTTCCTTCATATCACCTTATTGCTGATCGTCCTCTTTTCGGGCGCCGATTTTGTGTTGAAAACGCATCACATTTTTACCGAACACCATCATGAGGGGTGCGAGGGTCATTCGGAAGAACATCAGCACCATGAAGATGACTGCAAGGTTTGTGATTGGGCTGTAGCAGCCTTCCTCGATGTTCAGTCAGAGGAACTGAACTTTGTTGACCTAGTTGTTTTTGTGGCTAAAAACACCACCGTAAAATCAGCGTCATCTGAGAGTTTTATAGATTTCTCGCTGCTGCGTGGGCCCCCGAGTCAAGGATAATTCATCCGATTGTCTCATTATTAATTCCCTTTTTTTATGCCCAAATGGTTGTTGGGTATGCTGTGTTTTTTGACACTACACACGCATTCCCAATCCGTTGAACATCGGGGTAGAGTAGTAGATGCGTCAACCAATGTACCGATTATGGGTGCAGTGGTTTCTACCCATCACTTACCTTATTTCGCGGTTACGGATAGTGTTGGTTTTTTCACTTTAGTGCTTTCTGGTGCCCAAGAAGCTCACATTCATATAGAAGCAGTGGGGTATGAAGCCTATGCGTATTTTATTCAAGTGCCTGCCCAAGATCAGTTGATCAAACTAACACCAACCTTGCTAGAACTCAAGCAAGTAGTGGTGGAGTCTTCGCTGGCAAATGCAGAGTATGCGCGACAGGCGGTAGATATGCTTTCTTTAAAACAAAGCGATTTAGAAATTCATCGCTCACAAGGTTTAGCTCAAAGCTTATCGCATCTGCCGGGTATAAATGAAATCAAATCCGGTGTGGCCATATCTCGTCCAACAATTCGTGGATTATCAGGAACCCGTATTCTTATTGCCGATCTCGGCACCAAGCAAGAAGGGCAGCAATGGGGTTCTGATCATGGATTAGAAATCGATCAATTTGCTGCGGAAAATGTGGAGATTATTAAAGGCCCTGCTTCATTGCTATTTGGATCCGAAGCTATGGGTGGGGTTATTCATCTTTTGCCTCCAGTTATTCCAGATAAAAAATGGAGTGGGGAAGTGCAAACCATAGGACGCACGAATAATGATTACCTCGCCAGTACTGCCGCTATTGAAGCTCGAAATAAAGGATTGTTTGTGAAGTCGCGCATCACCTGGGCTGAGTTTGGCGATTACCGTGTTCCTGCTGAATCGTTTGTTTATCTCAAAAGGGTTTTGCCTATTGAAGATCAACGTCTCAAAAATACGGCAGGCAGAGAATTTCACACCCGAACAACGATAGGCTTGGTGAATGACCGTGGTAGTTGGAAATTGACTTTTTCTTCCTACCAACAACAAGCCGGATTGTTTATGGGCATCGTTGGAATACCCACTGTTTTTAATTTGGCGAGTGACAGCAATTTTCGAAACATTGATCTGCCCAGAGCCGATGTGCATCACTATAAAACTGCACTAAATGTGGTGAGAAGAAAAAAAACAGGATGGCTACAATGGGATTCGTCTTTTCAGGATAATCGAAGAACAGAGTATGTGCAACCGCATCAAGAAGGTTATGCGCCGTTGGCAAAAACAACAACTGCACTAGACCTGCATTTGCAATCGCTGCAATCGAATTTGCGATGGCACATGAACCAAAAGGGCAACTATCGTTTTTCCTACGGTCTTTCGGCAAGTGGAATGATGAACCGGCGTAGGGGCTACGAATTTTTACTCCCGAATTATCAGCAATGGCAGGCGGGTGCTTATGCATATGCGGAGCATCAGCGGCCTGAGAGCAGATGGGTACGCTCTTTTGGGGTGCGTTATGATCTTTCGCAGTTTCGATCTACAGCCTTCCAAAGTTTTGTCTATAACGAAGCGCAAATCATATCCGATACCTTGCAGAGAAGTTCCTCGTTTGAAAAAAACTTTTCGAATGTATCGGCATCCATTGGTTGGAGCTGGCTCATTTCGGAGCAGAAAAACTTCAAAATTAATGTGGGAAAAAGCTTCCGAACTCCCAGTGCCGCAGAGCTTACCATTAATGGCATTCACCACGGAACTTTTCGACATGAAAAAGGAAATGCTCAATTAAAAGCAGAGAATGGGTATCAAGTAGATGCTGTATTCGTTAATTCAACGGGCAATAGTTTGTGGAAGATCAGTCCTTTCATTAATTATTTTGATGGCTATATCTACCTGCGCCCAGCGGCTCAATTTTCTGATCTGCCCGGGGCTGGTCAATTGTACGAATACCAACAAAACAATGCGGTGTTTTGGGGCGCTGAAATGAGTTATGAAATACACCTCATTCCGCAGTTACATTCGGATGTGGCCTTGGAGTACGTGTATTCTTATAACCTCGATAGCCAATTACCACTTCCTTTTACGCCGCCCTTTCAGGTAAAATCAAATGTGCTTTACGAGTACAAAGAGACTTACATAGGCACATACATGCGCTGGGCTGCGCCTCAAAAAAGAACGGATCGAAACGAAAAGGCCACTATGGACTATACCTTGTTTGATCTGGTAGCAGGCAAGGAATGGGAACATTGGACCCTTTCTTTTCAAATTAACAACTTATTCAATCGTCGATACTTAAATCATTTGAGCGTGTATCGACAACTCAATTTGCCTGAGCAGGGAAGAAATTTCGTGCTCTCGGTGAAATTTCATTTTGAATCTAAAAAAACAATCAACTCATAATTTTAAAACCATGAAAACAAACGCATTTCTTTTGTTACTCATTGTATTTTTTTCCGCTTGTAAAAGCGATCAGGATACAACGTTGCCTTCCATCGATACCGTGAAGGTAAATGGTGTTCAGGCCAGTGAACATGATTTGGAAGCTGGAACATCGTTCAGTGTAGCGGTAAATTGCTCAGATGATCAATCGCTAAATCAAGTAAAAATCAACATTCACTCGGCTGCTGATGGACACGCGCACACGGGCACTGGCACAGAAGAACCCATCGTGAATGTTGGTGTTTGGTCGCTCACTAAGGTGATCAATTTGGAAGGAACATCGGATGTGGCTTCCTTAAATATTACCATTCCCGATTCGGTTGCTGGTGCTTGGCACTTAGAAGTTCAGTTGCTGGATGAGTCGGGTAATGAAGCGGAGGAATACGTATCCACCATACATGTGAGCAATAGCAATTTACCGGTCATTTCGGCCACTTTCTCTCCGGCCCCCAACACAGATGGTGATGTGGTAATTGCCGCTAACTCTTCCGTAGGACTCGATTACACCGTAACGGATCCTGATGGGGTGCAATCGGTGCTTATTACAATCACCAATGAATCGGAAACTGTCACCTATTGGACAGAATTACAAGACGGTGGATTAAATAATCCATTTTCTTTTTCGACCGTGAGCCCTGCTTTGGCCGTGGGACATTACGTTATGATCATCACCGCAACCGATGGTGATGGTTACGTTAATGTTGTAGAGCAACACATTGAGGTAGAGTAGGTTACTTTAGTGGTTCTCTAAAGAAAAAGGCGGGACGACAGTTCCGCCTTTTTAGTTTGAGGTTGAATTAGGACGAAAAGTCACCAATATTGGGTATATGAGGCAACCTAAAACTTAAGATTCTATTCATATAGATATGTCGTAGAATGGTATTACCATTCTACCTTTGCACCGAATTACCCAGACATGCCCAAACAGCTAGCAAAGGCAATAGCCGTATTTTCCCTCTTCTTTATCACTCAACAAACTGTTGCACAGTGTATAGTTATCAATGAAATTTTGATCAACGCCGCTGGTGGTTGCGATGGTAACTGCTCTCCAAGTACTTCGGAAGCAGTGGAGTTATATAACACCTGCGGCACTCCAGTTGATTTGAGCTGTTTTGTTCTCACAGATGGCGACTTCGCGGTCACCTTTCCAGCAGGCACCATCATTGGCGCTAATGATTTTTTAGTGATTGGTTCTACGAGTTCTCCTGTAGCGCCAGATATCGACTTAGCTACATGTAACTGTACCTCTGGTTCGGCCATTGGTGTTTACACCAATGGAAATGAGCAACTTTACTTAGTGAACTCTGCGGGTGTTGTTCAAGATGCCATTTTTTGGGGAAGTGGTCAGTTTCCTGTGAATATAACCACGGCTCAAATTGGAACATGTGCTCCTGTTAATATTAGTGCTGCCACTAATGCCGGTGCTGAGCAATTGCCCGGTGGCGGTGCTGATGGTTGCACTGTTTCGCGCTCTTGCGATGGATCAACTACTTGGATAGCAACGTGCGGTGCAGCAAGTACTTTAGGTGCAAGTAATGGTGCTCCAGCTAGTCCTGATTTTATTGCAGATCAAACAGCGCTTTGTCCTGGTGACTGCATTAATTTCTCTGATCTTACCGCTCAATTGCCTCTGAGTTGGGGTTGGTCATTTGAAGGGGCAGCAACACCTACCTCCAGTTCTCAAAATCCCTCTTCTATCTGTTATCCTAATGCAGGTAGTTTTGATGTGACTTTACAAGTAACCACCGCTTGTGGTTCTTTTGTTTATACGCAAACGGATTACATCACCGTAGGTTCACTCACGCCTCCAACAATTACTGTTACGCAAGGTGACTTAAGTCTTTGTGCTGGTGAGACAGTTACATTAAGCACCGCAGCTGCTGGTATCATTCAATGGTACCTTGATGGAGGTATTATTCCTGGTGCTACACTGCCCAATTTTATTGCTACTTCAGCAGGTTCTTACACGGTAGAAGTAGGTGCGGGTCTATGTACCGCCATTTCAACGCCTGTAGTAGTAACCAGTTCTCCGATTCCAACGGTTATCATTTCACCTCAAGGACCTCTTTCTTTCTGTCAAGGTAACAGCGTTACCCTTGCAGCTACCGCCACATCTGGATCGTATGCTTGGTATGAAAACGGTGCACTCATGCCCGGTCAAACGGGTCAGTCCATCACTGTGAGCATTGCTGGCGCTTATTACTTGGTAGCTGGAAATAATGGCTGTACAGGTACATCGAATACCATAAACACTTCTGTTATTGCCAATCCAACTCCTGTGGTTTCACCTGCAGGACCTTTGGTAATCTGCACTGGATCTTCGGTGAATCTTACGCTCGACGCAAATTACACGAGCATCCAGTGGTTTAATGGTTCAACTGCGATAGTGGGTGCCAATGCAACGGTTTTCTCCGCTTCAGACGCGGGCTCATATACAGCTCAAGTGACACAAAATGGTTGTACAGGTACATCTAATGCGGTAGTAGTAACATTGCAGTCTAACCTAGTGCCCATTATTGTTCCGCAAGGTTCAACATTGCTCTGCGAAGGAGAAAGCGTGGTGCTGACTACTAGTGCGGGATATGACTCTTATCTGTGGTATTGGAATGGAAACGTACTCACGGGTGAAAACAACAATAGTTTGAATGCCCTTTTGGCGGGAACTTATATAGTGGAAGTCACCCAAGGTGCATGTTCTGGTGAAAGCGCCGGAACACAGGTTTTCATCAATCCATACCCATCAGCCGAATTCCAATCTACGGGCCCCATCGATGTGTGCCAGGGTGAGTCTTTTGTACTGAATACACCAACTGGGTATGATCAATATGAATGGTCGCGAAATGGAGTAGTGGTAGTCGGACAAACGACCGCCACTTTTAATGTTACCCAAAGTGGTATCTATACAGTTACCGTTACTGAAGCGAATTGTTCCTCTACCTCTCAACCGATTCAAGTGAATGTGGTAGCTGTTCCCACGTTGGCGATTACACCAAATTCCTTGAGTTTGTGCGCAGGACAGTCTGCAACGCTGAATGCGTCTTCTGGTTTTACTTCTTATTCATGGACTCAAGATGGCAACCCAATTGGGGGAACGACCAATTCAATAACGGTTTCAGCTGCCGGTACTTATGCGGTTACGGGCTTAATTGGACCAGGATGTGAAGCGTCTTCTAACAGTGCTCTGATCACGGTTGTTCCCGATGTAACACCTGTTCTTACTTGCGATCCTACGAACTGGACTATTTGCGAAGGATCAACCGCTGTGATTACGAGCAGCGTAAACAACTCAACCACATCTTGGTATTTAAACAATACGCTTATTGTTGGAGTTACCACAAATACACTAAACGCGGCACTTCCTGGAACTTACCACGCTATTTCTAGTAATAATGGTTGCCCAGGAGAATCAGCGCCGCAAGTGCTCACTGTTCTTCCTGCTCCCGCAGTTTCTATTACGCCCGCCGGTCCTATTACGCAGTGTTCGGAAGATCCAGTAGTGCTTAGTGCTAACGGTGCTGGCAACATTGAATGGTATTTGAACAATGTGCTTTTGGCGGGTAGTACAAGCACCACCTATTCAGCGAATGAATCAGGTTCCTATACCGCTGTGCTAACTTCTAACGCAGGATGTCAATCAACTTCAAATGCGGTTCAGCTCACCTTTTTGCCTGCCGTTGACGTGAATATCATCGCTTCAACTTTAGCCCCTTGTATCGGTGAAACAGTAGTTTTAAGTCTCGATGGCAGTTTCCCCACGGTTCAATGGACTAGCGGTAGCTCTGCCAATACTTTAAATGTGACTACTAGCGGTACTTATACTGTTGGTGTAGTGAGTGCTCAAGGCTGCCCTGGCCTAGATGATATTGAAATTAACTTCTTAGAAGTGCCTTCAATCACAGCAGGTCCTGATCTGTTTAGTGACTGTGTACTCGGCGTTCAGCTAGAAGCAGTGGTACCTTTTGGCGTTATTTCTTGGAGCCCAGAAGAGACATTGAGCAATCCATCTATTGCTAACCCGATCGCCAATCCCATAACAACCACAGAGTACACCTTGGTGGTTACAAACGGGACCTGTGAGGCTAGTTCTTCGGTAATTGTATTCGCTGAATGCAGCACCATTTTTATCCCCAATGTGTTTACTCCTAATGGCGATGGTCTCAACGATTATTTCCGAGCTATTGCAAATGGAGTGGATGAGTTCAGTCTGCAAATTTTCAATCGCTGGGGCCAATTACTCTTCGAAACCACTGACCCTGAAAAGGGTTGGGATGGCCGCGTAAATGATTACTATGCTCCTGACGGAACGTATGTATGGGTCGCCAAAGCGTTTGATGTGGAGGGGAAAAACATGCTCAACTTCAATCAGAGCCACGGTACACTTACGCTTATCCGTTAATCACACAATAAGCCATATCCTTCAATGAAAATGAGTAGGTCTGCTATGCCTACTAAACCGTCATCATTGAAGTCTAAAGGACACGATTGATTCAACGGAAAATTACATGTGCCATCATCACGCATGGCTTCGGGGTTGTAATTCACGGCCTCAGGATAGGTACATCCTAATGTTCCAAATTGGCACGTCCCATCATCAATGGTAGCGAGTGGATTGTAATTGATCGCTTCGGCATAGGTGCATCCAGCAACACCACCAGATACGGTCCACGCGATTGAGTTACTTTGTGCTGTGCACCCATCGGCATTGGTTACTGTTGCGTAATAAGTTCCGGATTGGCTGGGTGAAAAAACTGCATTATTGGCTCCAGCGATCAGCTCGCCATCTTTCCACCAGTAATACGCAGATCCAGCGCTCACTTCTATACTGCCATTGCCTAAATCCGCAAGGGTGGGTTGAAAGGTTCCGCAGGGTTCGGTGATTCGATAGATGGTTCCCAACGTGTAATTACAGAGGTACAACTCACCGTTTGCATCTTGTCCTAATGCGACATTCCCTTGGCCCGGACCCGCTGCCAGGTCAAACTGCTGGACACTTCCATCAGGATTGCGGTAGATCGAATAGAGTCCACCTTCGCAATAATCCGTGAGAATGTAATGTCCGGTTAAACGAGGGTATTTTGATCCTCGATAGACATAACCTCCGATGATAGCGCAGAAATTAGTAGCTGAGTGCTGATATTCCGCAATGGGAAAATCGTAGTCAAGGTTAAAATTGCAACCCACCGGATTTTGAACGTGATTGCCTTCATAGCAGCGCCATCCGTAGTTTTTTCCACCATCAAGTGCGGGTTCAAAATTGACTTCTTCCCAATTGTTTTGACCCACATCGGCAATCCATAAATCTCCCGTAACTCGGTCAAAACTAAAACGCCATGGATTTCGCAAGCCCATGTCCCATATCTCGGGCAAGCTATCGGAAATGGCGCCAACGAAAGGATTATCAGGTGGTATGGCATAAGGAAAAGTGCTATCTACATCTATGCGAAGCATTTTGCCCAAAAGGGTATTTTCGTTTTGTCCATTGTGCTGCGGGTCACCACCACTGCCGCCGTCTCCTAAGCCAATGTATAAGTAGCCATCCGAACCAAAGGCCAAATCACCGCCATTATGATTGCTGTAGGGCTGAACTTGCGTAAGAATGGTCGCCGCACTAGACATATTCGCTAGGTTAGGATTAGAATCAGAAACTGAATAACGCGCTATCACGGTATTGCCCTGTAAGTCGGTATAATTGATATAGAAAAAGCCGTTTTCAAAATAATTGGGGTGAAAGGTTAATCCTAAAAGTCCGCGTTCACTTCCCGTAGAAATGAGTCCGGTCATGTCCATGAACTTACCAATGTAAGTGCCCAGTGTATCAATGATTTCAATGTCACCTGTGGTGCGTTCGACAATGAATAAACGGTGGTCGCCACAGCTATAAACGCCCGAATTAGTGCTGAGTCCGGTGGCTAAAACTTCCAACTGAATGGAAACTGGTGAGGGACTTTGAGCGAAGAGGTGCTGATTGAATAGCAAGCAGAATAGGAGCAAAGAAGCGCTCAGCGTTTTAAATAGGTTCATGGCTTATTCACTTAAGTATCGAAATATACTTCCAAATGTCATTGCACACTTCAGTGACATCAACTTATTAATGACTACTTTTGCACCCCTTTCGGAAAAATTACGTTCATGGCTAATCACGATGCTATTGCTAAGCGAAGAACATTCGCTATTATTTCTCACCCTGATGCTGGTAAGACTACCCTTACAGAAAAATTACTTCTTTTTGGAGGAGCGATCCAAACGGCCGGTGCAGTAAAAAGCAACAAGATCACCAAAACAGCGGCCTCCGACTTTATGGAGATTGAGCGTCAAAGAGGAATCTCGGTGGCTACCTCCGTAATGGTTTTCGAATACAATGGAAAACAAGTCAACCTTCTAGATACACCCGGTCACAAAGATTTTGCTGAAGACACCTACCGAACACTTACAGCAGTGGATAGTGTTATCCTAGTGATTGATAGCGTGAAAGGGGTGGAAACACAAACAGAGCGCTTGATGGAAGTCTGCCGCATGCGCGATACGCCGGTTATTGTTTTCATCAATAAAATGGACTTGGAAGGTCAAGATCCATTTGACTTGCTCGATGAGCTAGAAGAAAAATTAAACATTAAGGTTCAGCCACTCTCTTGGCCCATTTCTAAAGGGTATTCTTTTAAAGGCGTTTATAATCTGGCCGATAAAACATTGAATCTTTTCGAATCACTTAAAACCAAAGTGGCTGAAGAGGTGATTTCAATTGATGACCTGAACGATCCAATGCTCGATCAGATAGCTGGTGAATATGCTCAGCAACTGCGCGAAGATGTGGAGTTGATTGAAAGTGTTTACGATCCGTTTAATCGAGAAGAATACCTCGCTGGCAAATTGGCGCCAGTATTTTTCGGTTCGGCTATGAACAACTTCGGGGTGCGCGAACTTTTGGAAAAATTCCTAGAGGTGGCCCCTGAACCTCAAGGTCGCGTCTCGAGCACACGTGAAGTAAAACCTGAAGAGGAAAAGTTCAGTGGTTTTGTTTTTAAAATTCACGCCAACATTGATCCGCGCCACCGCGATCGTATTGCTTTCATGCGCGTATGCAGTGGTAAGTTTGAAAGAAATAAATTCTATACGCACGTTCGGTTAGAAAAGGAATTTAAATATCCTAATCCAGTTACATTCCTTGCTCAAGCGAAAAGCACCATCGATGAAGCCTTCCCCGGCGATGTGATTGGCTTGTACGATACAGGCAATTTCAAAATCGGCGATACAATTACCGAAGGTGAAAAAATGATGTTCAAAGGAATTCCGAATTTCTCCCCTGAAATTTTCAAGGAATTGGTGAACCGAGATCCAATGAAAACCAAACAATTGGACAAAGGTATTCGTCAGCTCACAGAAGAAGGGGTGGCTCAGGTGTTTTTCCAAGAACCAGGCTCTCGAAAAATTGTTGGAACAGTGGGTGAACTTCAATTTGAAGTGATCAAATACCGCCTTGAACATGAGTACGGCGCAAAGTGTGACTTTGATGCAAAATCGTATTATAAGGCGTGTTGGATCACTACGGATAAAATTGAAAAACTCAATGAATTCCGACGCATCAAGGGGAATAACATGGTTGTGGATAAAGAAGGGAACGATGTATTCCTTGCTCCCAGTAAGTTTATCCTAGACATGGAACGTCAGAATTTTCCAGAGTTAGAATTCCATTTCACTAGCGAGTTTAAAGTAGGAGCAGAGGACTAAGAGCTTACTCTGCTTTCTTTGCTTTTTCCCAGTATTCATCCATTTCGGCAAGGGTCATATTTCCCATTTGCTTTCCATCTTTCGCACTTTCGGTTTCGAGGTACTGAAAACGGAACTTGAATTTTTTGTTGGTGCGCTCCAAGGCATCTTCGGGATTGATGCCTTTGAATCGGGCATAGTTGATGAGTGAAAATAGGAGATCGCCAAATTCGGCTTCCATTTTATCACTGTTCTGATCTGCTTCTATTTTAAATTCATTCAATTCTTCTTGTACTTTCTCCCATACTTGGTCTTCGTGGTCCCAGTCAAAGCCCACGCCTCGCGCTTTGTCCTGCATGCGCTGTGCTTTTACCATGGCAGGAAGAGAGTTGGGCACACCTTCTAATACACTTTTTTTACCTTCTTTTAATTTGAGTTTTTCCCAATTGGCTTTCACCTCGTCTTCATTGGCCACTTGAACATCTCCATAAATATGCGGATGGCGCTGTATCAGCTTGTCACAAATGAAATTCAAGGAGTCGGCGATATCGAAGGCTCCTGTTTCGCTCGCTATTTTGCTATAAAAAACAAGGTGAAGAAAGATGTCTCCGAGTTCTTTTTTGACCTCCTCAATATCGTTGTCCAAAATGGCATCACCCAATTCGTACACTTCTTCAATGGTCAAATGGCGCAAACTCTGCATGGTTTGTTTCATATCCCAAGGACATTTAGCTCGCAGATCATCCATGATGACTAACAGACGAGCAAAGGCTTCTTTTTTTTGTTCCAGTGTATTCATAGTGAGGAGCGATTACTCGCCAATCATTTGTAGGTAATCGTTTTCAGTAATTATAGCAACGCCAAGGTCTTCGGCTTTTTTTCTTTTGGATGGTCCCATGTCGTCGCCAGCTAGCACGTAAGTGGTTTTAGAAGAAATGCTTCCGCTTACTTTACCACCGTTAGCTTCAATGCTTTCTTTAATACCATCGCGACTAAAATGGGCAAAAACGCCACTCACTACAAAGGTCTTTCCTTTGAGTTTGTCCGATGCGGCTTCTTTGCCTTCAGTGTTGTTTTGAAGTTGAACGCCATGGGCTCGCAGTCGCTCCACTATCTGTTGATGTTCTGCGCGAGAAAACCAATCGATCACAGACTGGGCTATTTTTTGCCCCACCTCATCGGTATTTAAGAGTTGTTCTTCTGTCGCCGTAAGCAACGCATCGATGCTTTGAAATTGTCGCGCTAACTTCTTAGCCACCGTTTCGCCTACATGTCGAATGCCCAACGCAAAAAGGACACGCTCAAAAGGAATGTTCTTGCTTTGAACGATTCCTTCTAAAAGATTGGTCACACTTTTTTCTTGAAGGGATCTACGTTTAGGGTTTTCACC
Source organism: Bacteroidota bacterium (assembly GCA_039798265.1). Classification (GTDB taxonomy): domain Bacteria; phylum Bacteroidota; class Bacteroidia; order Flavobacteriales_D; family Sanyastnellaceae; genus JBDKGH01. The sequence goes on from JBDKGH010000116.1 coordinate 13,135, forward strand.
AAATTCATCACTTACTGTAAATTCGAGTCCAATCAATTGATCATACGAAAGGTCATAAAAATCAGCTACGTTGTTTACGAGTCCTTTATCGAAAAGTCCAGCAATGGTTTCGGTGCCTAGCCCTTCTATGTTCATGGCTTTGCGACCAATGAAATGCTCCAGCTTGCCCTTTATTTGAGGAGGACAGCCATCTTCATTCGGACAATAGTGAAGTGCTTCTCCTTCTTTTCGAACTAGCTCAGTTTGGCATTCGGGACAGTGGGTGATGTATTGGTGCGGATGGTCCGAAATCCGAGCTTTAGACATGTCAACCCCAATCACCTTCGGAATGATTTCTCCTCCTTTTTCAACCAAAACAAAGTCGCCTTCGCGAATGTCCAGTTTTTGAATTTGATCGGCATTATGCAGACTAGCACGTTTAACCGTGGTACCAGCCAATAGCACCGGCTGAAGATTGGCTACTGGAGTGATGGCTCCTGTGCGCCCTACTTGATAAGTGATGTTGTTTAATTGAGTACTTACTGTTGCCGCTTTGAACTTATAGGCGATGGCCCATCGAGGACTTTTCGCTGTCATGCCCAATTCATCCCAATAAGCAATGTTGTTTACTTTGATTACCACGCCATCAATATCAAAGGGCAAATCAAATCGCTTTTTATCCCAATAATTGATGAAGTCCATGATGCCTTCAATGTTATTGGTTTTTTCTATAAACCGCTCGAAATGTGGGGGCACTTTAAAGCCCCATTCTCGAGCATGAATAACCGTTTCAAAATGGGTGTTCAAGGGAAGTTGATCTCCCAACACAAAATATAAATAACAGTCGAGTCCGCGTTTGGCTACCTCGGCGCTGTCTTGCTGTTTCAACGTGCCTGATGCGGTGTTACGCGGATTGGCATAAGGTTCTTCACCGGCTTCTAGGCGCTCTTCATTGAGTTTGTTAAATACATCACGAGGTAAAAAAATCTCGCCCCGAATTTCAAAGTCTTGAGGATAATCGCCTCTTAACTGAAGAGGAATGCTCTTAATAGTTCGAATGTTTGCGCTTACATCTTCGCCCACGCTGCCATCTCCTCGGGTAATACCTTTTACAAATCGCCCATTTTCGTAATGAAGCGAGATCGCTACTCCGTCATATTTTAACTCTAATACATATTCGAGTTCATGATCGACCAACTTGTGTAGTCGCTCTTCCCAATCACGTATTTCTTCTTCGTTGTATGTATTGCTCAGCGAAAGCATGGGTCGCTTATGCGTTACTTTTTCAAACTTATCGGTAATGTCTCCACCAACACGACTCGTGGGGGAGTTGGCCTCTGCAAACTGGGGATATGCTTTTTCGAGTTGTTCGAGTTCTTTTAGTAAAAAGTCAAAGGCTTGGTCTGAAATGCTAGGGTCATTCAGAACGTAATAACGATAGTTATGCTCGTTGAGCTGAGTCGTTAATTCGTGGATACGAACTTGTACTTCAAAAGGAGTCATAGCCGCAAAGATGCGCATCTTTATGGCTTTTCTTGGAAGTGTTCAAAAAAGAAAAAAATGTTGATTTAATACGTTTTCCGAATGTCTTCATTCACCGCTCCAGCAATCATCTTGATGAATTTGAAGCGGAATCGGAAGAGTGCAATGGGAGCATTGTACACGCGATTAATTTCATCGGGCACATTGCGCATATAGCGGTAACCAACGCCCACACCCACGCTGATGAAATAGGTGAGGTGAAAGTAATTGGTCGTACTCAATTCTAACGGACGAACCACACGGTCAAATTCCATGAGTTGTGCTTCTGTGCCCGTCCCTAGCACATAGTAACCACTTATGTTACCCAAACCTCTGTGAATGGTTACTGACCATTCTAAGTATTTGTTAAAGGCTAAAACACGTTCGTAATAAATAGAAACGTAACTCAAATTCAAATTAGCAAGGCTTACATCGGGAGAGATAGAGGTCAATGAAGTGGTTTTGATGCCTTCGCCAAAGTTGTAAATACCGAGTCCAAATCGGTTTACTCGGCGGTATTCCATGCCTATGCGCAAGCCCCCAAGTCGAGCTGGGGTTTTGCCCACGATCGTTTGCCGGGCATCAAAAGAAAGGTCGAATTTCCACTTTTTATATTTCTTATCGAGAACTTTATGACCAGTGATAACCCAAACGGTATCTTGATAGGGTGGTTTTTTCTTAGGCGATGCGTCGGCAACCATACCATCAAGCGTCAACTGACCAACACTCGCTTGGGCAAGTATGAGTAAGAAGAGAAGGAGAAGTGGGTGTTTTTTCAAAGCGTTGCTAAATTATGAACTCTATTCCAATATTTTCGGCAAAACAGTCCAGATGTTTTCAAGAATCAGACCGTAATAATTTCTTTTCGTGGTTTTTGCACTGAATTAGCGACCTTTGTTACATGAAATTTGAAGAACTGGGCCTGCATGCCGACTTACTTCAGGGCATCGATGCCATGAATTTTAAGGAAGCAACACCCATACAAGAGCAGGCTATCCCATCTATTTTACAACGAAAAGACATTATCGGGATTGCACAAACAGGTACAGGTAAAACAGCTGCTTTTGTCCTGCCTGTGATCGACTTGATTTTAAAACACATGCCAGAGCAACATGTAAAAGCTTTGGTCATCGTTCCTACTCGCGAATTAGCAACCCAAATTGATCAGGCCATTCAAGCCTATTCCTATTTTACTGGTATTTCATCCATGGCCATCTACGGTGGCGGCGATGGACAAGATTTTTCTCAAGAAAAAAAGGCCTTGATAGAAGGCACCGATATCATCATCGCTACACCGGGTCGACTTAATGCGCACCTTAATTTGGGCTATGTCGATTTTTCAAAATTGGGTTTCCTGATACTCGATGAGGCCGATCGAATGTTAGATATGGGCTTTATGCCTGATCTCAATCGCATCATCCGACACGTTAACCCTAACCGTCAAGGTTTGTTGTTTTCCGCTACCATGCCCGATCAAATCTTTCAACTGGCTCGTACCATGCTAAAAGATCCGGTAACGGTGAACATCGCTCTTTCAAAACCTGCGGCAGGTGTTACCCAAGGCGCTTATGTAGTAAAAGACGAACAAAAATTACCGCTCATCACGGAGTTACTTAAAGATCGCCGCGATCAAAGCATCATCGTTTTCACTTCTACTAAAAGTGTAGTGGCTGTGCTCGGTCGTCAGTTGCTGTCTCGTGGATTAAATGTAGGACAGATCTCTAGCGATTTTGAACAAGATCAACGCGAACAAGTGATGCAAGATTTTCGAAATCGGAAGATAGATATCTTGGTTGCTACTGATGTGATCTCTCGTGGTATCGATATCGCGGGTATCGAAATGGTGATTAATTATGATGTGCCGAATGACGCAGAGGATTATGTACACCGTGTGGGGCGAACCGCTCGTGCTGATCAAAAAGGTGAAGCACTTACGTTTGTAGGACCTGGCGAACAACATAAATTCAAAAAAATTGAAGTGCTCATTGGTTCAGAAATAACCAAGCTACCTGTTCCTGAACATTTGGGACCTGCACCGGCCTACGATCCGAAAGTATCTTCTGGCGGTGGAGGAAATAGAAGAAATGGTAATTTCCGTGGAAAAGGGGGAAAGCGCCCTCCTTTCAAAAAAGGTCCACGAAAAAATTAAAGACGTCCATCTCGCATTTCTAAAATGCGATCTGTTTTTTGGGCAAACTCGGAATCGTGCGTAACGACCAATAGGGTTTGCCCTTTTTCATGCGCTAATGATTTGAAAATATCAAAAACGGTATCACTGTTTTTTTTATCCAAATTGCCTGTAGGCTCATCGCCCATAATGATCAATGGATCGTTGATGAGCGCCCGCGCTATGGCTATTCGTTGCTTCTGTCCGCCTGAAAGTTGGTTGGGCATTTTCAGCGCCTGATCAGCCACATCTAACATTCGTAAGTGTTCCATGGCTCGGTCTTCAATTTCTGATTTGCTCCATTTACCCAACTTAATAGCGGGAATGGCTACATTTTGAAGTACACTGAATTCGTTGAGCAGGTAGTGAAATTGAAAGACGAAGCCTATTTTTTCATTTCGAACTTGAGCCAATTCTGATCCCGATAGTCCACTTAATAGTTGATGATCCAAATAAAGCTTTCCTTCATAATCGGTATCCATGGTAGAGAGAACATAGAGCAAGGTCGATTTACCACTTCCTGATTTTCCAACTACGGAAATGAATTCGCCTCGGTTGATGGAAAACGAAACATCATCCAATACCTTAAATCGCACAGGATCATCGAAATAACGAGTGATGCCTTCTGCACGTAATATTTCTTTGGGTTCACTCATTTTCCTCGAATAATAATGACTGGATCTATTTGCGAAGCTTTGCGAGCAGGAAAGTATCCGGCTATAAAGGTGGTGATCAACGCAAACAAGGTTCCGATGATGTAATACACAAAATGATAGTAAATCGGAAATGTTTTGATCGTAGGTAGGGCCGCTGTTTCAAACGGTATGTTATCGATCACAACGGTTAATCCAAAACCAAATATGAGTCCGGCGGTTCCGCCAATTAAACCAATGATCATGGAAATAAACAAAAAGATGGCGCGTACATCGTTACCCGAAAATCCGGTGGCTTTCAAAATGGCGATGCTGTCCATTTTTTCATAAATCATCATGTTCAAGATGTTGTAAATACCAAACCCGGCTACAATCAATAAGGTAATGGATACTGCGAAAGAGATGATGGTGCGAACATTACTTCCGGTTTCAAATTGCGAATTGGCCGTTTGAATGTCTATGCTATCGGTATGATACACTTCTGCCATTTCTTTGGCAACGGATGGCGCCATAGTCAAATCATGAAGCTTGATTTGAAGATCTGTGACATAGTTAGTAGCCTCGCCTAACAGCAGTTGAGCTGTACCAAGTGAAGTATAGCTTTGCGTATTGTCAATATCGATCAGACCAAATTGAAGAATACCGGCCACTTTTAAAAGCATCGTTTCTCCCCGAGCACTCGACAATTGAATCATGTCTCCAATACCCACCATTAACTTATCGGCAATGCCTTTTCCGATGAAGATGGTATTCTTTTCATTTTTCAAATGGTGCCAATCTCCTTCTATGACGTATTGAGAGAAGAAAAATAATTTCTCTTCTTTTTCTATATCCACACCATTTACCGAACCCGTGATTTCGATGTTTCCCGTTTGGTAAAAAACAGGTGCGCTGATTTTCGGACTTACATCGATCACCCGTGAATCTTTCCGCAACGATGCAATGATGGCTTCATTATTTCGGATACTTTTAAACGTGTTTTTCGGCTTAATGGAGCGAATGAAGTGTTGATGATCACTGTATCCTGGCCACTCTTCAATGGGCTGAATCGCGGATGGTTTAATCTCATTGTATAAGCGCACATGGGGAGTACGATTCAGTATGAGGCCATCTAACATTTGATTGAGGCCATTCATGAAACTCACTAAAGAAATGAACATCATGATTCCAAATGTTACTCCCGCAGCAGCGACAAGCGATTGCTTTCTGCGCGCTTTCAGCAGTTGAATAGCTATTTGTAGGAGTAAGCGAGTATTCACCTTATTCGGGTTTGTATAAGGTCGTTTCAGTATCTATGCCGCTGAGGATTTCGACTTTGTCGTAATCAATAAGACCTATTTCTACCGTCTTTTTTTCTTTTTCCGAAATCCAAACTTCATTGCCATTCACCAAATAGTTACGCGGTATGGTTAATGCCTGCTTTTTGGTAGAAAGCACAATGTTGGCCTCCGCACTCAGGTTAGGGAAGAGAGAAGGAGGTGTTTTTGAAAACGATGCTTCTACCTTAAACGTGCGTGTTTTGGTATTCATCGCAGGATATATTTTACTCACTTTGGCCGCATATACTTCGCTGCTATAACTATCAAGTTTTACAATGACTTCTTGGTTGAGAGTCACTTGCATGATGTCATTTTCATCTACCTCTAGTTCCAGGTAAAATTGGTCGTTGGATCCAATGATGGCTAAGCTCTGTAAGGTGGATATTAAGCTGCCTTCTTCCGCATTTACCTGAAATACCTTTCCTTCCACAGCACTTCGAATGAGGTAGTTGTCTAACATGCGCATACTCAAATCACGTTGCAACGCAGCGCGGTCTCTTTCAATATCAAACTGATTTCGTAAAAAGGACACTTCAAGCTTAGCGCTTTCAAAGGCGTTTTTTGACTGTTCAAATGCGAGTTTACGCTGGGAGAGCTCTAGTTCTGATCCAATTTTAGAAGCCCAAAGGCGCTCTTGTTTTTTGAATAGGAGGGAATCCAGCGCAAATTTTTCTTTGGCAGTCGCCAAGCTGAGGTTGGCTTCATTGAGCTTCTCACTCAGTTTTGAGGCATTATTCGACGCAAATTCTAAATTGCGCTGAGCATTTAAAACACTCAGTTCTTCAAGGCTGCCGTCTAATTTGAATAAGGGGGTACCAACGGATACACTATCATTCGGATTGACAAGTACTTCGAGCAAAACAGCGTTTACAGGTGAGTGTACTTCGTATTGATTCAGCGCTTTTATATTACCCGAAGCATAGATCGATTCGGTAATATCTGCCAATGTAGGCTTGATGGTTTCTCGCTTTTTGCCACAGGCCATCAAAAGCAAGGTCATCGAAAGGAGGAATGCAATTTTTTTCACCTCCGAAAGATACAATAGGTTGAAACACGAAAGAGTGACGACCGTCACTCGGCAAGCTAATTAATGTTGGAGTGGGCGCTTTTTGATCATACCACCTTTGGTGTCTTTTACGGATGACATAACGATGAACGCGTTCGGATCTATTTTTTCTAATTCAGTATAGATTTTGCTCATTTCCAAACGGGTAATAACGGTGTAGATGATATCGACATCTTTTGTTTCTCCAGTTTTTCCAAAGCCGCGTTTACCTTTATATACCGTTACGCCGCGTCCCATATCATTGATAATAAACTCACGAATGGTATCGTGGTGAGGCGAAATGATTGTAACACCCGTATATTCTTCAATTCCTTCGACGGCAAAATCAAGCGTTTTGGATGCCGCCAAATAAGTGATCATAGAATACAAAGCTGTTTCTACGGAAAGCATCATCGCACCTGCCGAGAAGATCACCACATTTAACATGATGATAATATCGCCCATGGTGGTGCTGAATTTCCGGCTGAGCCAAATGGCCAAAACTTCCGTTCCGTCAATCACTGCTCCGCCTCTCACCGAAAGTCCTATACCCGCTCCAAGAAAGAAGCCACCAAAAACAGAAACCAATAGTTTGTCTTTCGTTACTTCAGGAAAGTGAACGAAAGCAACCATAAGGGCCAAAGTGGATATAGCAATCGCTGTTTTTACAGCAAATAATTTACCCACTGCACGATAGGCCAAGAGCACAAATGGAATGTTGATGATGATGATCAATAGGGGAAGTGGAGCCGAGCTAATCGCTGATATGAGTAGAGAAATACCTGTTGCTCCACCGTCAATGAAGTTGTTGGGTAATATGAAACTCTCTAATCCAAAAGCCGCGCTTGTAACTCCAAGAGCAATCAAAAAACTCTCTCGCAATCGACGCTTGATTAATAGACGAAAGATGCGAAAGGCTTTCGCTAATTCGAAACTAGAATACTGCTCCGGATCGTTGCTATTGTGCTTGCGCAGAGCAGTATTGATGATCAGTTTTTTGAGAAATGTTTGCATAAGCTAATTCAGTAGCGGTACAAGATACCAATTTCTACTGAATTAGCCGCTTACTTTTCCCTCGTACAAGCAAATGAAGCATCAAAAATATCATGCGCTTTTCTTTTTCTTAATATGAAAGATAGATAACGCCGGAAGGTCCTGCAAATCGCCAGGAAGCGCATTTAAGTAAGCTTTGCGCCATGAAACTTCATTGTGTGGTAAATGGTGCAAAATGTGGCGATAGTCGCTGCAGCGGGTGGACATAAATTTGCGGAACTGCTCTTGATGATCAGCACTTAAGGTGCAAAAAGCGATCAAATGCCCCAGTGTTTCATCATCTACCGCATCGAGCAAAGCCCAACGGGATAATGGTCCATTCAATAAATGGATGCGGCCATCCTTCAAAAAGCCAATCACACAGTCTCCATGTTTGCGAAAATGGTACATTCGTCCACTTTCATATGTACGCACCTGTGCTAGTGAGGCATTCGAATTCCAACCGTCGCAAGCTGCAAAACGATGAGAAAGCAATACATTCATCAATCCTTGTGAGGCCGTCCACAACGACAATTGCGCTGTAGGAAAACTAAATGAGGTAAGGGTCATAGTTGTAATTTTTGACCAATTACCTCATCGAGATTGTAGTGTATTTACAACGAGAAAAAAATTATGGAACAAAAGGCTTTGTGTTCTCTTTCATCACCATTTGATACAATTCCAAAACCTCTCCAGGCACATCTTTGAATGTATCCCACAAGACATAATGGAAATGATCACCTTCTTTTAAACTGATAAAATTGTAAAAGCCTTTAGCCGTCTCGTGCATCTCGTTTTTACGAATCACATTCAACTTCATGGGGTCGAATAGGATCGCACGCTCAGCTTCTTTTATCTCTCGCACAAATTCCATCTCTTCTTTATCCTGCATATCCTTGGTTGCATGAAAAATACACTTATCGGTATAGATAATGGAATTGTACGAAGTGCCCAACATCCCACTTAAACCTCTCCCGACTTCTAAAAAATAAGGCGAATAACGAGGCGATGGATGACTCTGTTGGCTGGATTCGGCGCCAAATAACACTTCATGAATGCCATTGTTATAGGTATGTATACGATATCCAATCGCCCAAGCGGGCAACTCAATTACAATATTGGCTTTTAATAATCCCTCTCCCAACTGTGAAAAATAAGTGGGGATACGACCATAAAAATCAAAATCCATAATATGATCTTCTGGCTCGGTCATATATATCCAAGGAATCAATTGTCCGCTATGCCAACCTGTTGTGGGCGTTTGAGCTGTCGCTGATAACATCAAGAACTGGTGCATACCACGCTCGATGTTATAATGACTGTTCAATACATTACCAACCAATGTTGTCATAGCATCATCTAATCTAAAACCAGGGTTTAACATAGGCTTAGTATTTTATATCCAACAAAAACATAATTCGTTAAACCTCCTTTTTTTCAAAAGGAGTGGAGAGGATAAAATAATTATATTCCACTATACTGCACACGGAGAGAATGGTGCAGGAAATCTAGAAATGATTTAAGCGTTGCGATCGAAAGATCAGCGGTCAAAATTGAACTCTTTTCATTTATAGATTTCAGTCGGACGAATGAACATTTCAACAGGGAAAGGTTAATTCAGAAACGTTAAGCTTTTGATAATTAGCGCTTTTGAAGCACGCTTTTTATCATAGTAAATGTGTACTTTACTCTACAATTTTCCTATAAGTAATTAGAATTTGGTAGGAATTAATTAGAATTCGGCCATAAAAAACCCCGATGCAGCGCATCGGGGTCTAATTTGTCTTTGATTAAGGCCTCTCTCTCCTTAATGTCAGACTTTTTTTCGGATGATCAGAAACATCAGTTTTTTTTGACCTAATAGGAACGTACATTGAAAAGGAGATATTTAAGCTTACCATTCTCCAAAACATCCGAGCGCTTCAACAAACCTTCAAGTCAAAAAAGGAGTGTTATCTGCGCTACAACGTTCTCAATTTCTCGTTAATGCCCAAAGCACTAACTAGAATTCGGCCAGTATCGGTTAGAATTCGGTTACTTATCCCTCAAAAATCATGAACCTGGGTGGCTAAACTCGATTTAGCTCGTTTAATGGACTGCAATAAACCCACGCTAAAGATCAAATAGGTAGTAATATTCATGGTGATCGGTATGATCCAAATACGACGCACGATATCTGAACTCACAAAGCTGAAGATGAAATTGCTGCAGAAGAAATACAGAAAAATACCCAGCAAAAACCAAAAGCGAGGCTGCGATTCGAGCTTCTCTTGGTCTTTTGTCATTTGTAACAAAAAATAAGCGGCTATAATCGCTAGCATCGCCGAGGTACTTGAATCAAACAATGAGTCATACCAATTTTGTCCAGGTCCGGATTGAAGAATCATAAAACATGATATCCACAAAAGAGTTGAGGATATTGATGCTAGTAGCATTAATGGCCTGCCTTTTTTTTGTGGAAATAAAGAATCCATGAACCATATAAAAAAAACGACTTCAGTAATAGCGTACAAAAAATACAAGTGCATGAAATAATCGGATGGTATATACCATCGTTTTAAATCACTTATGAATGCCCATGTTAAAAACAGAATTAAAACTTGTAGATTTTTTTCAAGTTTGAAATAGGATAAGTAGCCAATAAACAATGGAATGAGAACTGAAAATGTAGATAGAATATTGGGTAAATCATTAAAGGTCATGGCCAACTGCGTTCAATAAATGAATAATAACTCTGAGTATTGGAATCTAAGATATAATTATTATTTGATCCAGCGTTAAATCCTACGAAACATAAACGGAGATTATTAACTGTTTCTGATTCGTCGAAGCCCCAATAGTAGTGCAAATG
>JBDKGH010000117.1:0-12378 GCA_039798265.1 Bacteroidota bacterium
CTAATATCCGGCAACAGTTTCGAGGGTATGATGGAGCCGTTTTCAAAATTCAATGTCATCACTACAAAGCGCGGATCCCCGTTGAACATTCTAGTTTCGTAATTTACGAATTTGAGAAAATTAATATTCAATGTAACATCCAGTGTCCGATCGCAACCTCCTGAAATTCTATGACTCATGTTACCCAAGTACTCAACACATTCGCCACCTTCGGCTGAAATAACCAATTGGGTTGAGCTTAAAAACTTCGCAGCTTGGACGTAATAGTCAACAAAAAAATCGCTGCTGTATTTACCATCATAATTTCTGCAATACGAACAGCTCAATGCAAATTGTCCTCCTGGCAAAATCGTATTGTTGATGTAGTTCACCGTTTCGTTAATACCCAGTACTTTTTTCTCCTCAATTACGGGCTGACTAAAAAGATCATTCTCGGGCCGTTGACAGACTAATCTCAAATGTCGAAACGCTCGTGCAACTTTCAGTGCATCATTTTGTGTAGCATAAACGATCCCATATCCACTAGAAACATTTAAGCCATGAAAGTGAACAAGGTAATCTTTAGCCAGCACACCCTCTGGGTATTCCGTACTCGATTCGAGATCGAAAACATTGAATGAAATAGAAAAATCGTTGTAATCATTCTTTTGTTCGGTGACAAAAGTGATTCTTCCATTTTTTTCTATGGTAACATCTTCCAAGTTATAACCCTTCACTCGAGCATAAGCGTCGAGTGCACCAGGATACATAACCCTTCCTTTTGTGTTTGCTACAATGTACTCTACAGTCTGCTCAAAGGTGGGTGTAACCACTTTCGTTGAATCTTGCGCGCTCAGTCCTGTGTAAAAAAGGCACAAACAAGCACACACCATTGCCCTCCACAATACCCACTCTTTTGATTTTTTCATTTTTCTGCGTTTCAAAAAACGCAGAAAAGGTCAACTGTTAGACCAAAAAACGACTTATCCGAATTTCAAAAAGGATCCATCTTGATCGCCTGCTGTTGAATAAATCGTTTCCATCTCATAATCAGAAACAAACCTCCGGTTCTATCTTGCCGTAGCTCGAAATATTGGCTATAAATAAATTTAGTTGGCGCATGCACAACGAGCAGCGCTGAGGAGATCACGGCATCAACTTCCAAATAATAGATAAAACGACGGCTTTTCGGAAAAAACAAGCATAACGAAACAGCGCTCTTCGGGAACTCAGCGGCCAGGAAAACTATCGACCACTTTCACTTTCACATCGGGGAAAGAATTGACGATTTGTACTTTCAAATCTGGAAAAGATTCCACCACTTGCCACTCGCCACAATCGTCGGCGAAAGAGTCCACAAACTTCACCTTCAGATCGGGGAAGGATTCAACAAATTGTACTTTCACATCAGGGAAAGACTCCACAAATCGGATTTTCCCAAAGAGCTTTTTGCCTTTGAATGTGCAATCGTCGCTCACCACGCTAGTTGGTGTAATGAAGCTCAACTGCGCTACAGCAGCCAATACTATCGGCAGGAGAAAGATAATTTTCTTTTTATTCATGATCCGCTGTTCTGAAGGATGTACAAGATAAGCATCGTCAATTGACCACTTTCAAACTTAAGGAAGATGAACGAAACTACCATCTAGTTTGACGTTAAAACTTATTTCAGCCTTTAAGGCGTTAAACACTTTTAGAATAGTATCAATTGTCGCGCTATTTGCGCTGCTCTCCAATTTTGAAATTTGACCTTTCTGCACGCCAATCAACTTTCCTAACTCTTCTTGAGTAAGATTCCTCTCTTTGCGAGCAGCTTTTATCATTTGACCTAGCACCTCCATCCTCAACTCATACTCATATTGATCGCGCAATTTGGTGCCTATTTTACCGATATGCTTATCCTTCATTTCGGCAAGCGATACTGTTTTGATTTTCTTTTTTTCCATTTTACTCTTTTCCATTACTGAAATATTCTTCTCGCAGCTTTATTGCCCGTTGTATTTCTCGATTCGGAACCTGATCAACTTTTTTTATGAAGCCATGAGTCGCTATTACTAGAGTCGACTTCTTATCCGTCTTGTCCCAAAAGGCAAGGAGACGAATTTGACTTCTAGAAAACTTTATTCGAAACTCCCAAATGTCATGAGAGAGCTTTTTAAATAGTCGAGGATCTTGCAGTTGTTCAGACAAATCGATATTGAAAAGTACCTTGGCCCTAGCCTTCGGGGTTAACCCTGATATAAATTCATCTGCCTGTTTTAAAAACCTTGTTTCAAAAAACCTCATGTGACCACTGTTTACAAAGATAAATAAAGTTTCTAATAATGGAAACTTTTGAAACCATTCTAAAGCGCCTTTTCTCAAAAAAAATTGGCGCATAAACAAAACTATATCGAAGACTTGCAGGCTCTTGCCACTTGTTATGCGGCCATATGTGGTATGCATATATAAGCCCCGATTTGGAAAGGACCTTATAGGTCTTTAGACCTATAAGGTCTTTACCTAAAATTTTTCGACATTTCCAAATTATCCTTATTCCCCTCCCACAGCGGCTTTCCGCCATATTCGCATAAAAAAAAGCCCCGGAATATCCAGGGCTTCTTTTTTTATCGAAAATCAAAAAATACTAAATCGTCATGATATCCTTCTCCTTAGCGGCGAGTATTTCATCCACCTTCTTGTTGAAGCGATCTGTCAACTCTTGCACCTTTGCTTCTCCGCTCTTCGCTTCATCTTCTGGCATACCATCTTTTTGGGCTTGTTTAATGAAGTCGATAGCCTCTTTACGCGCCGAACGAATTCCTACACGGGCATGCTCACCTTCTGCATTGGCACGCTTCGAAAGGTCCTTACGACGTTCTTCTGTTAGCATCGGTACATTGATGATGATCACATCGCCATTGTTCTGTGGATTCAAACCTAAGTTCGCTTCCATAATGGCTTTAGCAATTTCATTCAACATATTCTTTTCCCAAGCTTGTACGTTGATGGTGCGCGCATCGGGTGTGCTCACGTTGGCCACATTTTTCAACGGTGTGGGCACTCCGTAATAATCTACACGCACTCCATCGAGCATCATGGGGCTCGCTTTACCTGCACGTACTTTGTTCAACTCAAACTCAAGGTGAGTAATGGCTTTGCTCATGGCATCGTTGGCCTCGTCTAAGGCCATCTTCACTTCGTCTGACATAGTCTATCCTTTTTGTGTGTTTACTTTTTTTCCTTAAAACGTGACCAAGGTACCCACGTTATTGCCTTGCACCAAATTCATCAAGTTGCCTGTTTTATTCATATCAAACACGATAATGGGCAATTTATTTTCGTTGCAAAGGGTGAAAGCCGTCATATCCATAACATTCAATCCTTTGTCATATACTTCGGTAAAGCTCACTTTTTCATACTTCTGCGCGCTTGGATCTTTTTCTGGATCGGCGGTATAAATACCATCTACTCGCGTTCCTTTCAATAAAACATCCGCTTCTATTTCAATTGCACGAAGAGAAGCAGCGGTATCGGTAGTAAAGTAAGGGTTACCTGTTCCCGCTCCGAAAATAACCACGCGTCCTTTTCCCAAATGGCGAACGGCTCGACGGCGAATAAACGGCTCTGCAATCTGCTCCATTTTGATGGCCGATTGCAAACGGGTGGGAACATCTATACTCTCAAGCGCCGACTGAAGAGCCATGCTGTTGATCATAGTGGCCAACATACCCATGTAGTCGCCTTGTGTGCGTTCCATGCCACCTTGCTCGGCTTGCACGCCACGGAAAATGTTACCACCTCCGATGACCACGGCCACTTGAACACCGGCATCAAAAACCGACTTAATTTCTTGAGCATATTGCATCAATCGGTTGTTATCGATGCCAAATTGTTTATCGCCCATTAGGGCTTCTCCACTGAGTTTTAAGAGGATGCGCTTGTATTTCATAAAATTGGAGGGGAAAAATCCGCGGCTAAAGTACATCAAAGCCCCTATTCCCCCTGAAGGTTAGCTGTATATTTGCGCCCTATTTCTATTGTAAATGACCAATTCTCGCGTTAGAGTGCGTTTTGCCCCCAGTCCCACAGGACCTTTGCACATGGGTGGCGTGCGTACCGCTTTATACAGCTACCTCCTCGCCCGTAAGCATGGCGGCGACTTCTTGTTGCGTATCGAAGATACCGATCAAACTCGCTTTGTACCCGGTGCAGAAGATTACATTATCGAAGCCCTGAAGTGGTGTGGTATAGAACCCAACGAAGGTGTTGGCTTCGGCGACGGGCCTCATGCGCCCTACCGCCAAAGTGAACGCAAACCGATGTATCGTCAATATGCCGAGCAAATGGTGGCCGAGGGTAATGCCTATTATGCCTTTGATACGCCCGAGGAAATGGACGCTCGCCGTAAAGAAGCCGAAGCGCAAAAACAAACGTTTTCATACGACCATAGCACTCGTCTTTCGATGAAAAACTCCCTCACCCTTTCGGCAGAGGAAGTGCAAGCATTAAAAGACAAGGGTACTGCCTACACCATTCGCTTAAAAGTTCCACAAGACCAAGAAATCACGATTCACGATTTGATCCGTGGAACGGTGAATTTCCATTCGAATATTGTGGACGACAAAGTGCTTTTGAAAAGTGATGGTATGCCTACCTATCACCTCGCTCACATCGTAGATGACTACTTGATGAAAATAACCCACGCCATTCGCGGTGAAGAGTGGTTGCCCAGTGCACCTGCGCACATTCTGATCTACCGATTCTTAGGGTGGGAAAAAGAAATGCCACAATACGCCCACTTGCCGCTGCTATTGAAGCCAGACGGTAACGGTAAGCTGAGCAAGCGCGATGGCGACCGTTTAGGTTTCCCTGTATTTCCGCTCGAATGGCACGACCCTGCTAGTAAAGAAATATCTAGCGGCTACCGCGAAAAAGGATACTATCCGGAAGCATTCGTCAATATGCTCGCATTCTTAGGATGGAACCCCGGTACGGAGCAAGAAATATTCTCATTAGAAGAATTGGCACAAGCCTTTTCATTTGAACACATTCACAAGGCTGGAGCGAAATTCGATCCGGAAAAAGCGAAATGGTTCAACGAACAATACCTGCGCCATCGCGACAGCGCTGCTATAGCCCAACACATCAAAGCCTCAGTTGCCCGTTCATTTGGCATAGCCGAAAATGATCATCGTTTGTCATCCGCCTTTTTGGAGAAAGCGGTCGATCTTTTAAAACCACGGGTTCAGTTTGAACATGAAATGCTCACCGTAGGTGCCTATTTGTTCACCGCTCCCGAAAGCTATGATCAAGCAGTAGTAGAGAAAAAATGGAAACCTGAATTGGCCACTTTCTACACTGCACTGGGTGAAGCCTTGAATGGTATTCAGGATTTCACAGCAGCTCATGCAGAAACAACGTTTAAAGAAACAGCCGCCGCTCATAACATCAAACCTGGTGAAGTGATGCAGTTGCTTCGTGTGATCATCAGCGGACAAGGCGGTGGAGTAGATATGTTTGGTATGTTTGAACTCTTAGGAAAAGAAGAGGTTGTCCAGCGATTGGGGAAAGGCTTGAAAGCTATTCAAGCTTAATGCCCCACCCTTTCGAACTCAACTTTTTTCAACCACAAAAAACAACACAATGGAAATAGAAAAAGCCAATAATTTCTTAGAAGAAATAGTGGCAAACGATATCAAAGAAGGAAAGCATGGTGGACGATTGCTCACTCGTTTTCCTCCAGAGCCAAATGGATACCTTCACATTGGACACGCCACCTCCATTTGCTTGAACTTCGGTTTGGCCAATAAATTTGGCGGAAAAACCAATCTTCGTTTCGATGATACCAATCCGGTAACAGAAGACACAGAGTATGTAGAAAGCATCAAGCACGACATCCAATGGCTCGGCTTTGAGTGGGCCAATGAATTTTACGCGAGCGATTATTTCGAGCAATTGTATGATTGGGCCGTAGAGCTCATCAAGCAAGGCTATGCGTATGTAGATGATTCTACAGCAGAAGAAATTGCTGCCATGAAAGGTACACCCACCGAGCCTGGAAAAGAATCCCCATTTCGCAGCCGTAGCGTAGAAGAAAACCTCGATTTATTTGCTCGCATGCGTGCTGGCGAATTTAAAGACGGAGAAAAAACCCTTCGTGCAAAAATTGATATGGCCTCGCCAAACATGCACTTGCGCGATCCTTTGATGTACCGCATCAAACACGCCCACCATCACCGCACAGGAGATGCATGGTGCATTTATCCCATGTACGATTTTGCTCATGGCCAAAGTGACTCCATCGAAAACATTACGCACTCCATCTGTACATTGGAGTTTGAAGTACACAAACCATTGTACAATTGGTTCATTGAAAAATTAGGGATATACCCGAGTCAACAATATGAATTTGCCCGCCGCAACTTAAACTACACGGTGATGAGCAAACGCCGCTTGTTGCAATTGGTAAACGAAAAGCACGTGAGCGGGTGGGACGATCCACGAATGCCTACCATCAGCGGCTTGCGTCGACGCGGCTATACCGCTGCTAGCATTCGTCACTTCTGTGAATTGACCGGTATTGCTCGTCGTGAAAATGTTATTGATGTAGGCTTACTCGAATACTGCATTCGCGAAGAGTTGAACAAAACAGCCACACGCCGCATGGTAGTGATGAATCCTGTAAAACTGATCATCGATAATTTCGAAGAAGGGAAAGTAGAAATGCTTCATGGAGAAAACAACCCAGAAGTAGAGGGCGGCGATGGATCACGTGAGATTCCATTTAGCCGTGAGTTGTGGATTGAGCGAGATGATTTCATGGAAAACCCACCGAAAAAATTCTTCCGCCTCGGCCCTGGTTTAATGGTTCGTTTGAAACATGCCTACATCATCAAATGCGAATCGTTTGTTAAAGATGAAAACGGTGAAGTAACGGAAATACACGCTACTTACATTCCCGAAAGCCGCAGCGGACAGGACACTAGCGGACTTCATGTAAAGGGCACTATGCATTTTGTGAGTGCCGCTCATGCCGCACCTGTGCAAGTGAATATGTATGATCGTTTATTCCGTGTTGAAAATCCCGCTTCTGAAGAAGGTGATTTCAAATCATACTTGAACCCTGATAGTTTAAAAGTTGTACAAAATGCCTACGCAGAGGCCGATTTGAAGAATGCTCAGTTGGGCCACAAGTTCCAATTCATTCGATTAGGATACTTCTGCGTTGATCCAGACAGTACAGCAGACAAGATCATTTTTAATCGCACAGTGACCTTAAAAGACAGCTGGGCGAAGGAATCCAAAGCATAAAAAGCCTCATGGCTGTAATCAGATTGAATACCGTTCGCGTTCATGCGAACCACGGATGTTGGGATGAAGAAGCAATCATCGGCGGTGAATACACCGTCGATGTTGCTTTGCATCTCGATTTTACCGAAGCCGCTAAAAACGACGACCTCAGCAAGACTGTGGACTATGTGCGTGTAAAAGAAATCGTTTACGAAGAAATGGCTACTCGCGCTAAGTTGATCGAAAACGTACTCGACCGAATGATGATTCGGTTGAAATCTGAATTCACACAATGTGATAAAATTTGGATTCGCGTTACAAAGATCAACGCTCCCATGGGAGGTCAGGTAGAAAGCGTTAGCGTAGAAATGGAAGCTTAGCGTCTTTCCAATAGTCGAAATTCATTTTTACCCAAATAGCAATAATCGGTAACGCCTTTATCACGTAAGGGGTAAAAAATTCATTTCGCCACGCTCTCGGATAAATATCGGTAGGTGCTAACAAGGTGAAAAACAAGGCAAGGATCATGAGAATCATATTGACCTTATTCTTTTCCTGCACAAAATACCAAATGGCCACACCACTAGCCGCAATCACAAAAGTGGGCGATTCGGCCTTGTGATTAAAAATAACAATCCACACGAGCACCATTGAGAGGTAGAGCAACTTAAAGAAAGGCTCTGTATATCTTTTTACCTGAATGAGTGGCAGTACAAACAACACCAGGCCGATGGCGATGATGAGTGTTTTTCCTTCAAATCCAAACCAAGAGTGCAACCACCCCGCCATTGACAATCCGTACGAAATACTGTGATCGTTTTGCAGCAAATGCCACCAGCTTTGGTATAAAAAAGTAAGTTGTTCTAAGGAGACCGCAATCAAAGGAAGCACCAAAAGAATCAGCGACCACCAGGCACTAGCAAGAAAACTACGCCATTTGTTGGGATAAAAAAGAAAGAGGACAAACGCAAATACGCCGAAAATTTTGATGTACACGGTAAGTACAATCATCAAAGCAGCCCAGCCATTTTTTCCCTTCTCCAAGAAATGCCAAGCCCAAATAATAAGGCCCGCAATCAATGCATTACTCTGAGCATTTTGAATACTTGTAACCAGTTCGAGCAAAACAAAACCCATCATCAGCCACCGTGCTTTGCTGTTATGCATCGGAATTTTCATCAAAGCAAAAAGCAGCACAAAAGCATTTAAGGCATTCCACACCATGAGCCCAAGCCAATCTGGCAAAACCGCCATGGGTGCCATGGCCAAGGCGAATGTAGGACTGTACTTATACAAATCAAATTGCACATCGCGATGGGCGGTGTACAAATCTTTATTATCGATCAGATGAAAAAACGAATTACGAAAGATGACGTAATTGTTGTATTTCGTATGATTATAGCCCGTAGGCTCATAAGCATCCGTATGGGCACTTACTTGGATTAAAGAGATCACAATGACCACAAGACCCAAAATGAGTCCGTATATCAGCTTTTCTTGTTTAATCCACTTATTCATCAGATAGACATCTCTGGAACGGAATCAGGGACGATTAGCTTACCGGCGGTTTTGGCCACAATTTCTTCAACGCTCACTCCTGGAGCGCGCTCGAGCAAATGGAAGGCGCCGTCTTTAATCTCGAGGACTGCCAAATCAGTCACTATTTTTTTTACGCACTTCACTCCTGTAAGCGGAAGAGAGCATGCAGGAAGCAGTTTTGAATTACCTGCCTTATCGCAGTGCTGCATGGCTACGATGATATTTTTTGCAGAAGCAACTAAGTCCATAGCACCGCCCATTCCTTTTACCAGCTTACCCGGTACTTTCCAATTGGCTATATCGCCATCTTGGCTTACCTCCATGGCACCGAGTATGGTGAGGTCCACTTTTTGAGCGCGAATCATACCAAAGCTCATGGCCGAGTCAAAAAACACCGAACCTGGAAGAGTGGTGATGGTTTGTTTACCGGCATTGATCAAGTCGGCATCCTCTTCCCCTTCAAAAGGAAAAGGTCCCATACCCAACAATCCATTTTCCGATTGAAGCACCACTTCTATTCCTGCTGGAATATAGTTAGCCACAAGTGTAGGAATACCGATTCCTAAGTTTACATAGCTTCCGTCTTTTACTTCTTGAGCAATGCGGCGCGCAATACCGGTTTTATCTAGCATACTCCACTAAGTTTTTATCACAGCAAATTTAGACTTAAGTCGCAATATTGGTTTTTCTAAACAGAAATAACTTAGCACTGAAATGGCCAATGTTAATCCTATATAAAGCACCACATACTGCCAACTCTCCCACCATTGGTGAGGTATAATAAGACCTTCGATCACTATGCCTATCACAATGTTGTGAAACATATAAATACCAAAGGATATTTTCCCCAAAAAATGAAGGACGTTTTTCTTTGTAAAATTCCCTATCGCTTTTGCATTAAACAGGTAGTTGACCAATACCAATGCGTATGCCCCTGTGAGCACATATTTTTTCACTACCAAATCCAAAAACCCTTCTATATTATGAGGCGATGAAAACGTAAGCAAAGCAATAACACCCGCGTAGAATAAGACTTGCAGAGGTGCGCCAACAGAAAAACGAATGGGTTTTTTAAAATGCCAAAATGCGATAATCGCTCCTATCACCATCTCATCTACTCGGCTGAGGGTATTATAAAAAACATGATTGTAGCCATCTTGAAAATTGTTGAATGCATAAACCCGAAAAGCCATACACAACAAGATAATTGCTCCAAATAGCACGGGCAATCGACGAATGGGAAGGAAGGCGATGAGTAAAGGCCACACCAAATAAAAATGTTCTTCGACGCAAACGGACCACAACTGAGCAAAAGGAAATGCCCAATCGGTATGGTGAATAGCGTAATAATTATTGGCAAAAAAAACGGTGTAGAGGTAATTAGGAGGAGCCTTGTTTAACCAAGAAACTAAAATGGGAGCGGCACAGACAACCAAAAAATATAGAGGCCAAATGCGCAGTACACGGCGCATGTAGAACTTTCCAATATTTACCCTTCCCGATTTTTCTTTTTCCAACAGCAATAAATACGTGATCAAAAAACCAGAGATGACGAAGAAAAAATCGACGCCCGTGTTGAGATTAGAAATAAAATGTTCGAGATAACTGCGTGTTTGGTTGGGTGTTTTCCCATCCGCTTCGAGCATCCAATTGTTTCTTCCAAACCACCCGATAGACGCGCTATAGCCGTGATAAATAACCACTGCAGCAGCAGCAAAAAAGCGAAGAACATCCAAGTTAAAAAAATGGACATCCTTCGCCGGTGTATCTTGCTTAGCGTCGCGTAGCATGTACTATCGTTGACGCACAGTGCGCTGTTCTATTCGTTTTTCATAATCAACACCCTGGAAGATGCGGTGAACATAAATACCCGGAGTGTGAATTTGATTGGGATCCAATTCACCAGCAGGCACCAGTTCTTCTACCTCGGCGATGGTAATTTTACCCGCCATAGCCATCATAGGATTAAAGTTGCGCGAAGTGGCGCGAAACATCAGATTGCCCATGGTATCGCCTTTCCATGCTTTCACAATAGCAAAATCCGCATCGAAAGCATATTCCATGAGATAATCTTTCCCGTCGAAGTTGCGCACTTCTTTGCCTATAGCTACCTCTGTGCCTACACCTGCGGGAGTATAAATAGCAGGCATACCATATCCGGCCGCTAAGCATCGGGTAGCTAGTGTGCCTTGTGGTATCAATTCCACATCTAACTCGCCACTTAGCATTTGACGTTCGAACTCTTCGTTTTCGCCAACGTAGGAAGAAATCATTTTTTTGATTTGTTTTCCTTGTAAAAGCAGTCCTAAACCAAAATCATCGACCCCGGCATTATTCGAAATACAGGTCAACTCTTTTACTCCCAATTTTACCAATTGAGAAATACTGTTTTCAGGAATTCCACACAGCCCGAATCCTCCGATGAGCAAAGTCATTCCGCTTTCGATTCCTTGACAAGCCTCTTCGGCATTTTTTACAACCTTAGAAAATGGCATCTTTCGAATTAAATTAAATTGAATCAGTTGATAGTTCGCCTCCCGACTCCCCGTTGAAGAAGAGTTCTCCTTCTCCCCATTCGGAATCGTTGAATGGATCGCCTCCATCGCATTGGAAACGTGTCGCATCAAAACCTTCCGGTGCTTTAAAATCGGATTTAGAAACCTTCAGTTGCGGGTCTTTGTACACATAGTTCATGTAATACCCATAAATAGGCAATCCGGTGTTAGCCCCTTGACCAAGTGCAGTGCTCGCAAAACGAACTGTAGGATCTTGGGCACCTACCCAAACACCCGTTACCAAGTCGGGTGTTAATCCGATAAACCAACCGTCGGTGTTATTTTGTGTAGTACCCGTTTTACCGGCCATTGGCGCAGAAATATTCGCATAAGGTCGTCCACCGCGAATGCGTTGGGCCGTACCTCTGTCCACTACCCCTTTCATCATTTGAACCAACTCAAAAGCTACCGCGGGTTCTAGGGCCTGTTCTATAACAGGATCCGCTTCGTAAATCACGTTGCCGTTTTTATCTTCGATACGCAAAACGTAGCTCGGTTCAATGTACACACCATTGTTGACGAAAGACGCATTGGCCCCCACCATTTCATAGAGCGACAATTCGGCTACGCCAAGCGCAATAGCTGGTACAGCAGGAAGTTTACTTTTTATACCACATTTTTTTGCCAAAGAAATAACCGTCTCCGGACCAAAATCTTTTACCAAAGCGGCAGTAATGGTATTCACCGAACCTGCCAACGCCGCGCTCAAGGTAAGTTCTCCGCCGTATTTACCATCGCTATTATCAGGACACCATTGGCCTCCCGTGGGCAACGGAATACACGTACGCATATTGAAGTACTTATCACACGGACGTTTTCCCAAACGCAAAGCAGTGGCATAGACCAAAGGCTTGAACGTAGAGCCCACTTGACGGCGTGATTGATAGACGTTATCGAACTTGAAATACTTGTAATCAATACCACCTACCCAGGCTTTAATATGACCAGTTGTCGGTTCTATGGACATCAGGCTCGCATGGAGAATAGCTTTGTGGTATTTGATGCTATCCAAAGGAGACATAAGTGTATCGCG
>JBDKGH010000118.1:0-4618 GCA_039798265.1 Bacteroidota bacterium
TCAGCGGAACAGTTTCTCTCTTAAATTTCAATAACGCTACAGGCGTTTTCACCGATCTCGTCGACTGGAATTACAATTTTGGAGGGGCACTTATCTATGGCTTGGAGTTTTCACCGAATGGACAATTTGTTTATACGGCTTCCTTGGATCGTTTGGTGCAATATGATGTGAGTTCAAATGATCCTGCAACGATTCAATCCAGTGCTTATACCTTGTATTCGCTTGATGTTACTTTTGGCCAACCGGCTTCATTGCAATTAGGACAAGATCGCCGAATCTATTGCAACATGGGAGGGAGTATTGGCGTGATCCAATGCCCTGACGTGGCACAAGCAGGATGCAATTGGGAACAATCGTTTTTCCCCAACTACGCAGCGGGTGGTTATGGATTGCAATCATGGGTGTATGATATCGAGGCGCTCGAAGAGCCTTTAAGTGCTACACTTGAAAATAACAACGACTGCTCTGACGAGCCCATTGATTTTGTTTTAACTACCAACTTCGCGGTAGATGACTATACCGTTGATTGGGGCGATGGAAGCCCAGTAGAGATTTATGCGGCTACCAATACCATAACGCACACGTATGCAAACGGCGGTAATTATGAAGTGCGACTAGTGCTCAGTACAGCTTGTCAGGACTTGGACTTTAATTTCAATTTCACCATTAATGATTGCGTACCAACTGTTCCCACATTGAGTTTGCAAGGGGATGTCTGCGATATTTCTTCTGGGTTAGTGGCTCTCGTGAATATCGAGGGTGATTTTGATCAAATAGACATTGATTTTGGTGACACGTCCTCTGCGGATAACCTAGCATCCTTTACGGCGGTTAATCAAGATCTTCAAGTGTCGCATCTCTTCAGTGAGCCAGGCGAATACACTGTTTGTGTTAGAGCGATCATCAATGGGGTATTGGATACACTCATTTGTGAGACGGTAACGGTGGGTTTATGTTGCGAATTCGACTTGTCGGTGACCGGTGAATGTATTGAAGAATCGACTATTGCTCAAGTATCGGGTACGAATACCGTTGATACTTATTCGTGGTCCATTACCGGACCAGATGGAGTAGAGGTGCTATTAACAGACACCGCGGTAGATGCATCACTCTCTTTACAAGGTTCGTATTTGATAGAGGTTACTTTGGAGGGCGAATGTGGCACACAACAACTCACGCAGCTGTGGAATAAAGTCACCTGTGTGGAAGAAATTTGTACGCCTTGGGTACCCAATGCTTTTACTCCCAACAATGACGATTTAAATGAAGTATTTGCCCCCGTATTTTCTTGCGATGGGGTAAATTATCAGTTGAGTATTTTCAATCGCTGGGGAGAACGAATCTTTGATTCCGCAAGCACCAATGAAGGTTGGAATGGTGGACAAAACGGCTACTATGCTATGGATGGAATCTATTATTATCTCCTCGAGTATCGTTTTGATAATGGTATAGCTGGCAATGCAGAAGGGCATTTCACTCTTTTGCGATAGTCCTGATTTCCCAAGTGAGATCGTTCGAAAGAGTTTATTTCACCGCTCACAAAGACGATTTTTGGAGGGCTTGGCCCTTTACCGATTCGTCAATCTGGCCGTTTTGAAATACCAAATGTCCATTGACCAAGGTGTGGGTAACTTTACTGTGAAAGGTGGTGCCCTCGAGCGGAGACCAACCGCATTTGTAAAGTAAGTTGTCTTTCTCCACTGTCCATTGGGTATTCAAATCCACTAGGGTCAGGTCGGCATGGTAGCCTTCGCGGATAAATCCTCTTTTTTCTATGCTGTAAAGAGTCGCTGGATTGTGGCACATTTTCTCCACTATTTTTTCCAATGAAATCAATCCTTGTCGATAAAACTCGAGCATAATGTTCAAGGAGTGTTGAATGATGGGAGCTCCCGACATGGATTGAAAATAAGGGCGCTGCTTTTCTTCCAAAGTATGCGGAGCATGGTCCGTGGTGACTATGTCTATTTTATCTTCGATTAAAGCTTTTAAAAGACCTTGTTTATCCTTTTCCGTCTTGATGGCGGGATTCCATTTAATCAAGGTGCCTAGGCGTTTATAATCGGCATCAGAAAACCATAAATGATGCACCGATACTTCCGTCGTGATGTTTTTTTCAGTGAGGGGAATATCATTTCGAAACAGGTGCGTTTCGGCCTCGGTGGTGAGGTGAAGTATATGCAGCCTCGCTTGGTGTTTGTTGGCCAAGGCAATAGCGCGCTCGGTAGCTTCGAAACACGCTTGCTCACTGCGAATAATGGGATGATATTCTATGGGTACCTCATTTCCGAACTGCGCTTTGTAGCGCTCTTCGTTCTCTTCTACGAGTTGTTCCTTTTCGGAGTGTATAGCGATGATCGACTTACAGTTGGCAAATAGTTTTTCCATGGTCGCTGGATTGTCAGCGAGTAAATTGCCTTTTTTCGTGAAGTACAGTCCATCATCCGATACACCTAAAAGGGCGGAGGTATCGAGTTGAATCACTTCGTCCAAGTTGTCACCGTTGACACCGAGAAAGAAGGCGTAATTGGCAAGCGATTGCTGAGCGGCAATCGCATATTTTTCCTTCAATATGTCCATGGTTAACACGTTAGGAACGGTATTGGGCATATCGATAAATGAAGTAACTCCACCTGCTACTGCTGCGCGGCTTTCGCTGCGCAAATCGCCTTTGTGGGTGAGCCCTGGCTCGCGAAAGTGAACTTGGCCGTCGATGATACCGGGTAAAAGAAACTTTCCCGTTCCATCGATCACTAGGTCAGCAGTGGCCGCCTCTTGACGACCAATTTTTACAATGATTCCCTCTTCGATGAGGACATCAGAGGAGACTATTTTTCCTTCGTTAACGAGGCTGCTGTTTTTGATGAGAATGGATCGCGACATAGAGGAGGAGCTTTTGCGCCGCGAAAATAAGATTTTCTGTCGGATGTTTTTTTATTCGATGCGACATTTCATGGGTGAAAATCTACTTTTTCATTTTTCAAAAACGTTTTGACGGAAGTCCACTGGATGGATGAATACCTATCGTTATCATAGGCTTGAAAAATAATGCGTCCTTCCATCATGTCTCGCATGTATTGCATGCCTTGCCATGCGGGGTAAAGTTCTTTTTCCGAGGGTGAAAAAAAACGGGTTACTTTAATGAGAAAATTCAGTAAGCGGATACCACCAGGCCTTAATAGTTTATACTTTTTCCCAGTTAACTCTGAAAGTAATTTCACAAAATCGTTGCAAGTAAGTCTGTCGCCTGCGATTCTTAGATACCGAGGGGTATGATCATCAACAGCAGCAGCTGCGGTAAATGCCGCAACATTATCCATAGTTGTAAACTCGATTAGTTGATTTGGATTACCCCAACATAAAATCCGCTGTTGTTTGAATAGGATGAGGGGCATATCCGTAGTCAGCAAATCCATAAATGGACCATTGAAAATGGTGGTAGCCTGAATGGGCGATTGGTCAAGATATCGGTGAAATTCTCTTCTGAAATCTAAGTTTCGGTTTTGCCCTTCTATCAAGTTGGTAAAATCACTGGAATAGTCACTGGGAATGAATCGTGGAACTTTAGCTTGAACAGCAGCGTCTAAAAATACCTTTTGAGCATCAATGACCGTTTCTTTTAACCCTGCCAAGGCAGACACTAGGCAATGTGCGCCGATACAATGTGTTGAAATTTCGGAAGAGCGGCTTGTGTCCACTTGAAAAACCTTGACACCCTTTTGCTCTAGGTCTTTTATTTTATTTCGGTCTGTTTCTAAACGAACAATTGCTCTTACTTCCACATCGTAGGCCAATAAAGCCTGTACGATTTTACCTCCTAGATTTCCCGTCGCACCAGCGACAACGATTATTTTCTTCATTTTTTTTTATTCTTTATGCTCGTTTGGGTCGTTTGTGTAGGTGCCTATCTATCGTTTGTTAAATGGGCAGCGAGCAGATGTGCAGAGTTAAGCTAAAAATAATATGTATTGACATGACCAATCGTTATTTCTTTTTTCGAGCATAAAGGTTAATTCTGTCAAACGGCCTAGATGCGCATTTCTTAAAGAACACATTTAAGCAGAGAATAAAATGTGAGCATTGACGGAGTGATCAAAATAGGTTGGGAATGAATAGTATGAACCAACCACAATGAAAAACCCAACAAATGGGTGGTTTCTTCACTCATTTATTGGGTCATGCGTCTTAGTCGAAAGTCGACTATTTTATGTTGTCCATGGGAGTTGCCTTTTGTCGAAAGAATGGTTCAATTGCGAAAAATGCGAGAGCTGGAAAAAAGTGCATTGGAATAGCTAGTCCAGGAAAAAGTTCAGGACTCTCTACTTCCAATGGAAGACTGATGGTGATGGCACCCATAATACTCGCAAAGGATAATACGGAAATGGCGATGTTAAGAACGCCTGTTATATTTTCTTTTTTGAATTTAAACAAAAGAAAATACCCAAGAGACATGAGCACACAACCAATCATGGATGAGCCAAAAATGGAACCTGCATTAATCTAGTGTGTTTTGTGATTCCGCCTTTGTTGTAGGCCATGCTGAATGTACGGATAATAAAAATAGAGGAAGGAAAACGGCACAATTGACCTGACTGTGTTTATTGAAATTGAAACGGTT
>JBDKGH010000119.1:0-4864 GCA_039798265.1 Bacteroidota bacterium
GAAGAGGCTTTGGCGGTATTCACGGCAAGTGAATTTCCAGAATGGAATATGGACGTTGCCAACTATGAAATAGAATCGCTTGCCAGTCAAGGTAAGTACGAGGAAGCAACTGCAAAACGAGATCAAACGTTATTGTTGAAAAAAGAAATACAACGACAGTTTAGGTTTCAAAAATATGGAACTGAAGATTGGATAATACGCTCAAATTGACCCCCTCTTTCCTTGCAAACTGACCACCGTCTTTGTTTTTTAAATTGACCCCCTTCTTTTCGCGCAAATTGACCCCTTCATTTTGAAGATTTTTCCGTGATCTTTTCGCGCAAATTGACCCCCTGATTTTGATTGTTATTTCTTCTTGCTCGTTTGCTTACCAAATGTAAGTTTATTTACTTATTGTTTATTGGTTTTTGTTTTTCTTTCGCATTGATTCTCCATGCATTTCAATACGATGTGCATCATGAACTATTCTATCCAAGATCGCATCTGCGATGGTTTGCTCACCGATTACCTCATGCCACATGCCCACTGGAACTTGCGAAGTGAACATGGTAGATGCCTTTCCATGGCGATCTTCAATGATGTCCATTAGGATATTGCGACTCGCTGCATCCAGCGGTTGCAATCCGAAGTCATCTATTAATAACAGGTTCTGCTTTTCTAGTCTAGCTAGTTCCTTTAAGTAAGATCCATCGGACTTTGCGATTTTTAGTTTCGAGAACATGCGTGTACTGTGCTGATAACTTACAGAGTATCCTTCTGAGCATGCCTGATAACCTAGAGCAGACGCGAGGTAACTTTTCCCGATACCCGTACTTCCGGTGATCAACACATTTTCCTTTTTTCGGATGAAAGCACATTCTGCTAATCGCATAATTTGGTTTTTATCCATTCCTCTGTCATCATCAAAGTTTATGTTCTCAACGCTGGCTTTATACCTGAACTTAGCTCTCTGTAGGCTTCTGTCTAATTTACGATTGTACCTTTCATCCCATTCAGCATCAATCAAAGAAGCAACTAGCTCATCAGCTGTTAAGGTTACTATTCGATCAGTTTCAATGCTTGCTTTTAAAGACTTTACCATTCCTGTGAGCTTCATAAGGCTCATTTTTTCGATTGTTTGTGCATTCATGTCATTTTGTTTTTGTTTTTATTTAAAAGGTTGGTTTTATTCGTAATACTCCTTTCCTCGGATGTTTTCATGACCAGGCATTGGTTTAGTGGAGATGTCGTCTTGGTAATTTTCTAATCCCTTTTGAAGGATCATCTCGATGGTTCTATAACTGTACGATCCAGCTTCGTTTGCCCTGCGACAAGCTTTTGCCAGACGATCGTTGCCAACACGTTTGGCGAAGGATAATATTCCCATACAAGCTCTATATCCTTGTTCTGGATAGGATCGATGCTCCAATAAATCCTTTATGTATGTCTCGACCTCAGGGTGTATTTCACGAGCTCTTTGAATAAAATGTTCAGGGTTCCATTCAGTTTGGAACTTATGCTCACTAGCTAAATGCTCAGGATTTGTGCTATAGGTCCCTCGTTTTCGTAGTCTATTGTGCTCAGCAATTAAGTTGTATTTGTAGAAGATTTTAACCTTTGAGACAGTGTACACAAGTTTGATTTTTTTGCTTACATACTCATGCGGAACACTGTAATAATGAAGATCTTCATAAAGCTGAACATAGCCATTCTTCATGACCGTAAGACTGGCTTGTTTAAACACTTCAAAACGATATGGAGGAAGAGGCTGCAAGGCTTGTTTTTCATAATCTTCAAATTGCTGTCTACGAGAGTAGTCAAGTCCCTGCAATGGAGTATTGTTATGTATCTCTAGATATTTCCAGATATCTTGATTCAAGGACTCTAAAGATTCATAGGGCTCACTTGAGAGGTGAACATAAATTCGGCGGTAGCTTATTTTCACCGCTCCCTCTACTAAAGATTTGTCCTTAGGCTTGTAAGCTCTAGCAGGAACAACTGCCATGCAGTAGTGACTTGCAAAAGCTTCGAAAAGTTCATTTATTTTCGGTTCGTAACGATGTGTTTTTGTTACGGCAGATTTTAAATTGTCAGGCACAATGGCTGATGGTGTCCCACCAAAATATAGCAACGCATTTTCACAAGCTGTGATAAAGTCTTCTTTCTGTTGGCTTAATATAGCCTCGACATAAGTTAGTTGACTCGCCCCCAAAATGGCCACAAAGACTTCTACGTCTATGATTTCACCAGTTTGCTTATTAACGATTTTCAATTTCTCTCCAGCAAAATCAACATAAACCTTATCACCTGCCTTGTGCTCTATATGCATAGAAGGTGTGACACGCCTCTTCCATAACCGATAATGCTTGTAAAAAGCAGTGGTTTTAAAACCATTTGGATGCTTCTCGATATACTCCTTCCAAAGTTGATTACGAGTCATACCTCTTCGACTCATTTTTTTATCCTCAGAACGAAAGAATAAATGAAGAGCATGTATGCGATCTACTGGAACTTCACTAGGAAGGGCCTTAAAAAGTTCGCTTAGACTTAAGTCGCTATGATTGCCAAGCTCTTGATCAGAGAGTTTTATCAATTGAGCCTGAAGGACATACTTTTTTACTGTATTGCGTGCAATTCCAGTTATCCGACTTATATATTTTGAGCCATGCCCCTGAAAATGCATCTTTAAAACTTGTCTCAGTTTGTTCATGTGTATTGGCTTGTTCGACATTTGTGGTTAGATTTGATATTGATCTTCAATACCAAAAATTACCATTTCGCCAACTCACAAGAAGAGAATAACAAGGCACTTCAAAAGCCAATTTTGCAATTTTGCGCTAGGGGGTCAGTTTGAAGTGAAAAGAGGGGGTCAATTTGCGCGGAATTCGGGGGTCAATTTGAAACGTAGACTGGGGGTCACATTACGCGGAATATCCACTATTTACCGCACCGTATGCACAAATGGCATGGTGCTGCGATTGCCGGCATAATCTAATCGGATGATATACGCACCTGCTGGTTGGGCGTCTAGACGGAAGCCTGCGCCTTGGTGGGCTTTTATTTT
Source organism: Bacteroidota bacterium (assembly GCA_039798265.1). GTDB lineage: Bacteria > Bacteroidota > Bacteroidia > Flavobacteriales_D > Sanyastnellaceae > JBDKGH01. Next base: position 3,044 of record JBDKGH010000119.1, read on the forward strand.
TTGTTGTAATACCAAGCGACCGTCTGATGTGTAGAGTGAAAGCTGGCCGTCGGTGGGCGATAGACACAGAATTTCATTGGGCAATTGTTGCCAACGCACTTCTTCTTCAATCGGTGCTGCTGGTAAACTTAAAGGCATACTGCAACTGCCTTGGTAAAGGGTGTCTCCGTTAAGGGTAAAGTTGAGTAAGCTATAACTGCATTCGGGACAACCATTGCGACAAACAGGACCTAGCAACCCGGAGTTCGCGCCCACACCTTCAATAATATTAGAAGCCATGGGGTATTGCGAAAAACTGATGGCCCATCTCTTGCGGGCAATGTCGCCAATACATACGGTGTCCTGCAATTGAAAAGCAGGCGATGACATACCGCACGAAGGATAAGGAGTAAATTCTGTTGTATTTCCAGATGCTCCAAGTTCAAAGTTGTATAAGAGATAGTCAGGATTGTTACCCTGTTTTTGGTAAAACCGTCGGTTTTCTTCTCGCAAAAGCGTATACAACTGATCGAAATAGGTTGTGTCTTCTACCATGCTACCATTGCCGAGGTCATCATATTCCATATGTGCATTAATACAGTAACCTTCAGAAAATACTTTGTAGTAACTGGTGTCGTTGATCAATGAGTCGCCGCTGATATAATAGGTGTTGTAACACGTATTGCTCGCTTGAAACCCATACCACGCATATCGCTGATCCCAGCGAGCGGTGGGGTTGAGGTAGTTTTGTGAAAACAGAGAAACACTTTGTGCCAAAAGGGTAAGCAGAGTGAAGACGTGTGATTTTTTCATTTCTCCTTGGATTGCCTTACATGTTGGAAAGATAGTTGTTTTTATTCGTCTTTATTGTTACAATTTTGATTTCAAATGCCCTAGAAGGGAATCTATTCTTGAAAAAGCAAACCACTTTTTCCCTAAGTCTTTGAGTGATGCTCCAATATGATAAAGTTCTTTGTTGTCGATAATTAGAAATCTGTCGTGAACATGATCAATGGTTTTAACTTGAATCGGTGGATATTGTTGGTTGTGCTTTTCGATATCCAATTTGAATTGTGCTGTAGGTCGAGTTGTATAGATGATCGCTGCTATGCCCTTTTTTCGCTTGGATAATTGAACAAGTGTGGTTTCGTCAATGTAATTGTCGATAAGGATGATCGATAAGGAAGCCCGCTGGATAAGCTCGCACGCGAATACATATGCGTCGAAGATTTGATCATTGAAAAAGATACCGTGATTCTTCTGGTTTTTCTCTTCGTATTTAGAAGATAATTTTCTAATTGAAATGGAGTGTTCAATAAGTAATTGCTCAACATTGGACATTCTAGACATCAAAATGTCTCCCTTGCTTATATGGTTTTTGAGTGCAACAAAGACTCTAACAATCTCAATACTTAATCTAATGGCGTCGGTTGAATTAAGGACGGAGGCAATCATGGTGACTCCTAGTTCAGTAAATACTAATGGCGGTGATGATGAGTGTTTTAATGGCTCCAACCGGTCACAACTTGTGACCAGTTCTTTTATTTCTTCTTTGGAAATACGAAAAGCGAAATCAGAAGGAAATCTATTCGTATTACGTTTTACAGCTTGGTTAAGTGCTTTTGTTGCTACACCGTAGAGTTCCGCTATATCCCGGTCGAGCATTACTTGAATACCTCGAATGGTAAAAATGCGTGGTTCAATATTGAGCTTATTCAATTCGTTGGTCATAAGGTCAAATCTAGATGGACCTTCTGACGATAAAAAATAGTTGTTATGCGTTGAGGGGTGCACTCATTCGCAAGCGAAGGATAAGAGCGGAAAGAAGGGTGAGCAACCCAA
>JBDKGH010000120.1:0-3362 GCA_039798265.1 Bacteroidota bacterium
ACATCGCCCGCGGGACTTCCTGCGGGCTTTTGAAAATACAAGAGCTGCGCATACGATTTGAACCCGACCGGTTCGATGTAGACTTTTTGGCCTACTTTCGCGATATAAAAATCAATCACTGTCGCTTGCGTATATCCCTCAATTTTAGGCACCACGATCGCCATATAAGCCATAATGGTAATGAGCGAAGCAGCAAACAAAGTGTGCACCTTCTTCGTAATTATGAAATAGATTACGGCCAGGGCAAAAGCCACTCCGATCAAAAACTCCCATCCAGCCCAATACACCGGAGCTTGTAAATTTCCCTGAACGAATACGTCTTTGATGTAAGGAGCGATGGTACCCGCGTTTTGGCCTATTAACGGAACCGCCGTTAAAACAGTGGCTAAAATTAGACCCACGATACCGATGGCTGTCACATATTTCCAATTAAACCGAAACGCGCCACACTGCCATTCCTGTAATACGACCGCAGAGAAATACGTCAATGGTATCCAGCACATCGATGAATAATGCACAATCTTCGTCTTCACGATACTAAATAGAATCAAGACCACCCAAAACAAAACCTTCATCCAGTTCGAGAAATCGTGCTCTTCCTTTTTAAGCCTAAACAATCTTGCCCCCGCCCAAATCGACACCGGAAAACAGCCGATCAACAGGACAACAAAATGGTAATAAAAAGGCTGACCATGTCCCGCATCCCCCGTCGTCATCAAACGCACCTGATAAGTAAAGAAGTCTTCGATAATCTGCCAACCAAACTTATAGGCAATCAAACCATACCAAGCCACGAAGAATAAAACAGAGATCAAACCTGCGACTATCGCTCCCGTGAAAAGCCGTCCCGTGATTCTTGAACGGTACAAAATTCCCACAAATAATAAAGTCAACGCCCACAGTAAAAGCGCCGCCGGCCCCTTCGTCAACAAGGCTAAACCAATCGCGATTCCGGCAAAAATAACGTTTCTATATCGTGTCGAATCCCGGAAAAACTCCGAAAAGAAATACACTCCCAGAAAAATCAACAGATTAAAAAGCGGATCAATGATCCCCGAACTCGCATACACATGGGGTGTGATCGCGACTAAATACGAGAAGGCCCAAAGATTACCAAAATTCGTACTCCATTGCTTTTTACCGATCGCATACAGGGTCCACAGCGTCAAAATACCAATAATCGCGTTCGGAAAACGTGCGGCAAACTCCATCGAAATATCGGATTGTCCCGAAAACGAATCGAAGGCCATGAAACTCAAGGCCTGCAACCACAAAAACAAAGGAGGTTTCTCCCAGAAAGGCTGAAAATTGATTTGGACGCTCAAAAAATCCCCCGTCACAATCATCTCCCGTGCCGATTCCGCAAAATTCACCTCATCCCAATCGAACAGATGCGTCGAACCTAAAAACGGAATGTATACCGCAGCTCCGATGAAAGCCCAAAAAAGGTAAGGTTTATTTTGAACTGCTTTTAGCATAATTTATGTGATAAAAAAGATAAGAGGAGCTAGTTCCTATAAAAGCTCCTACCAAAGTATCCACTGGAAAATGTTGAAATAAATAGACTCTGGAATAGGCCACACCCACGGCTAAAATTCCCGCGATAATTCCCCAGTGAAAGCGCTTTAAAAGTACCGCTACCCAGAAGAACATAAAAAAGGCCGCTCCCGTATGCCCAGAAGGCATCGAGTTATATTCACTAATTAATAAACCGGGAACGATGTGCCATTTCACACCGGATGAAGCAAAATAGGCTAATGGGCGCAAGGCGCCCGAAAATACAAAATGCTTCAATCCTTGTATCAATCCGGTAGACAAAGCGTACGAATACACATAGGGCAAAGCAAATTCTTTGCGAAATCGAAACAGGTAAATCAAAAATAGAACTGGCAATACGACTTCAGCGATGGCTGTCAGACCTTGAAAAAGGATATCTGCGAAAGCATTGTTTGCCCCATTGATCAAAAGCAGCTGATCCAGGCGCTCAGTGGAGCCCACAAAAAACCAACCCACCACTTCGAATAAAATAAAGATCCCCAAAAAAGCTTTTAGGGACGGACTCCAATGCTTCATGCTTCGAAATTACGAATTTGTTCAGCGCAACTATTGCTGTTTTCGAATATTTTCGTAATTTCGCATTCTTTTTTACCCAAGAGTGAAAATGAACGTCCTAGAAGCATACCAGATACCGATACTTTCTTTAGAGGATAAAGTATACCAGTATTCCTTCACCGGGAACGAGGATTTTTTCGCTGCTTTCGAGCAGGAATGGGTTCAAAAGGGCGAATTTAACGCAAACGCGACGTTAGATAAATCGGCAACGATGATACAGGTTAGACTGGTAATCGATGGCCATTTGAAATTAATTTGCGATCGGTCGAATGAGGAATTTGAATTCCCTATTCACCTAGATGAGAAGATTATTTATAAATATTCGGATCACAATGAAGACATGGGAGACAATTTGTTCTTATTGGACAGAAAGTCGCCTAAATTAGATTTATCGCAAGATTTATTCGATTTCATTGCCTTGCAGGTGCCTATGAAGAAATTGCACCCTCGGTTTGTGAAACCACTTGAAGAGCATGTAGATGGCGAGTTGATTTATACAACAGACCCAGAAGATGATAAAAACGCCGATCAGGAGCCAGAAATGGATCCTAGATGGGCAGCATTAAAAAAATTAACAGACAATAATTAAATAACAATACAATGGCACATCCTAAAAGAAGACACTCAACTACTCGTCGTGATACTAGAAGAGCGCATGATTTCGGAACTCCTAAGCAATTAGCAGTAGACGGACAAACAGGCGAAACTCACCTTTATCACCGTGCTCACGTACATGAAGGTAACTTGTTCTACAAAGGAAAAATGATCGTAGAAGGATTCACGGTTAAGTAATTCCCTGGTAGACTGCAGCTTTACTCTATTTTTTCAGGAAAACTGAAAAAATCCCGTTAAAATGCTATTTTTTGACTAAATTTAATGCTATTTTTGCCAAAAGCTTTAGTAATTAAACATAATTAAATGAAAATAGCCGTTGATGTGATGGGTGGGGATTATGCCCCGGAAGCTGTAATTGAAGGAATACTTTTATCGTTACCAAGTCTTTCAAACGACGACACTATATTAGCCGTAGGTCCTAAGGACACCATCGAGCAATTATTATCGAAACACGGGTATGCTGGCAAGCAAATTGCGATCATTCACGCGGATCAAGTAATTGAGATGGGAGAACATCCGACCAAGGCATTATCTCAAAAACCCAATTCCAGTATCGGAGTTGGGTTTCATCTTTTAAAAGAAGGCAAAGCAGACGTCTTTGCTTCTGCAGGAAATACCGGCGCCATGATGGTCGG
>JBDKGH010000121.1:0-7638 GCA_039798265.1 Bacteroidota bacterium
ATTTTGAATTGTTTAATTTAAGGAAATAAACGTTCTATATTTATAATAGTGCAAATCAACACGACTTAGAGAACTAGCGTTCCCCTTCAAAACAGTCGTGAATTTGCGTGACCCCATTACGACAGCAACGGCATAGGTAATTGACATACACGGCTTTGGGAGGTTGGGTTCATAATCCTCACTCTCCGCTAGAACAGAAAGAGAATCAGAAACAGAATGAAAATGAATTCTGGGTTTTGGTTCTCTTTTTTTTTGTGGTCGATTTCGGTCTCGGCTCAGCCGAGATCACTCTCCGCTAGAACAGAAAGAGAATCAGAAACAGAATGAAAATGAATTCTGGGTTTTGGTTCTCTTTTTTTATTCCACATCCTCTTCACTCACTGCTCGATCCACTATTCATTCTCTATCTCATTCCCTTTCTCCTTCTGCTCTCTATCTCATTCCCTTTCTCATTCCGTTCTCTATCTCATTCCGTTTCTCATTCTCTTTCAGTATTCATTTTCTCTCTGTTCATTTGGTGGTATATTTGTTCTAGGCCATTTTTTGGGGGCACTTGTAAAACCGTTTATCAAGTGATATTGTAATTCCCGCAGAAAATTTTTATTTAAAAAAATAAGCGATCTATGAAAATAGGTAGAAAAGCGTTGCTTCAATCCATATCAAGTATTTTGTTTTTTTGTTGTGCTGCATTGTTTACGATGGCGCAGCCAGGACTTCAACTTTATCAAACTTGGCAGAATGACCAATGGGTCAATTACGTGGAGTATAGGAACTATTTCGACGATAACTTTGAGGGATGCCGAATAGATACAGCAGAATATAAACTATGGAATGATGAAATTTCACAGTTTGACCGTTTGAACTTATATGTTAACCATTTTGATCAGAATGGAAACATCATTCGCGAAGAAACACAGCAGACCTATAATGGAAATTACGTTGGATATCTGGATAATTATAAATTTTATGATGTGAATAATGTATTGGAGTATGATTCATCAAGAGTTTATTCTATTATCGATAATACTTGGTCTTTGAACGGTAAAACGGTATATACCTATGATTCGGAGCAAAATCTAATTGAAAAATTATATTTGACATGGATGAATGGTTGGACACCCTCGTCACGTGAACAAAATTCTTATACCGGCTTGAACCAGTTGAGTGAGGCCATCTTCAGTTTTCATAACGGGATTGATTGGGTTGTCGCATCGAGACAGATCTTTGATTATAACGGAGAGTTGTTATTGTCTAATACCTATTCGCAGCTGCAAAATGGCGTTTGGCAGGAGCAATACGTCAATGTGTATACTTATAATGGAGAGAATCAAACTGATACTTGTCGATTCTATTTGATCAATCCCGATGGATCGGAGGATTTGTCTTTTCTTACCACATACGTTTATGATGGAGAAAATGTGATCCAAGTTTTAGATCAATCGGTGATGAATGGAGTAGTTACTAATTCACAGTTGAATAATTTGAGTGATTACTGCTCCATTCCTTCAAGTGTTGAAATCGTTGAAGATGACATACTTTCCGTTTATCCAAATCCTGCAAACGGTGAATTATTTATACATGTAGAGACTCAAACGGGGGCTCAACTTTTAATATTTAATATGAACGGTCAGTGTGTTAGACAAATGCGGTTGGGGAATTCTTCTATGCTGCAAATCGATATTTCCGATTTATCCGCCGGGCTATACACAGTGATCTTTACAGATAAAAACGCATCGACTCTATCCCGATCTTTTGTGGTTGAATGACGATAACGTAGTCACAACAATCATTCGGCGAGTAGTACTGCTTTTTGGGCTAGCTTATGCTATTTGAGGTCGGGTGTATTAATTGCTTTTTTTAGCACATATGTTCCTGCTAGGCATAAACTGAGAATCAGGGGGGCATTTTTTTGCTGTCGCTTTAGGAGATGGCCTCTACTTTTCCTCATCAATACAGGCATTTTTTTCGGATTAAGAAACCTTTTCGACTTTTTTGGTGTCTATAGTTTGTGAGCGCTATTCAACATATCCTTCTTGTTTCGTTCCTTTTGTTTTCTGTTTTGGGCAAAGGTCAGAACATTGTGCCCAATCCAAGCTTCGAATCCATGAGTGCGGATTGCGAAGTGATGAATCCCGAATTCATGTGTTCGGTTGGTTGGTCGGATTACTTGAATCTCGATGCAGTAAATACGCCGGACATTGGATATGAAGGCGCGGTGTTTTTTCCGCCAAGTACCATTGATGCTTTTGACGGAAATCAGTATCTCAATTTGGAATGCAGCACAGGTAATCCTGAGTACGCGCAAATAGATTTAATAGAGCCTATGCAGGCGGGCGTGAGCTACTGTGTTTCATTTTACGCATCGCATTCGCAAGAATCGCCCGAAGTAGCTCCGAGCCTAGGTGTTTATTTTTCCGATACTCCGATATTGAATAGTCCGTTTGAATTGGGCTTGGAAGCGAACGTTCAAGGGCCTATTAATTTTGATCCAACGTCATGGACACTTATCAGTGGAAATTACGTAGCCCAGGGTGGTGAGAATATTCTTGTCATAGGCGGATTTGAGAATACAGGCACTATGCCGTTTCCATATATGTACATCGATATGATATCGGTGGTAGCTATGCCCGAGCTTAATCTTTCGGGCGGCGATTTGTGCGATGGTCCCGTTGTGCTTGATGCCTCGGCGCCCAGTGCTAGTTACCTATGGAGCACTGGAGAAACAAGTGCCTCGATAGAGGTGACTACCGAGTCGGAAATTACACTTACGCGGACAATTGGAACGTGCACGCAACAAGCTACCGTTTCTATTTTGGCGTGTGACATTGTTATTGATGATCCAGATGATGATCCTATCGATAATCCGGATGATGAACCCGTTGATGATCCAACGGATGTTCCCGTGGACAACGATGAATCTGCCGCGGTAGATCTTCTCTTTTTCGCCCCAAATACGTTCACACCCGACGGCGATGGACTCAATGATGTTTTCGGCATCGTTGGCCCAACAACTGATTCGTTTGAATTACACATATTCGATCGCTGGGGCGAAGTTATTTTTTCATCCACCGATATCAACGAGCGTTGGACGGCAAATCATCTTGGCGGCGACTATTTTGTGCAAGATGGAATTTACGTTTATCAGTTTACTGCGATAGAAGGGGTTTCTGTTGTAGAAGGCCGCGGGCATATTCTCTTGATGCGATAAATAGAAGGCTTTCGTGCCGCTTCGACATGAATCTAGATGAAAGGTTAACGAGAAAAGACAACCCTTGCATAAAGACTTTAAATCTTGGGCCGAATAACTGTTGTGTTATTCCTTGACAATGATTCTCCTAATAAAGTCTCCATCATTGGAAATAAATTCAACGTGAAAGATTCCACAGGCAAGGTTGGACATGTCAAATTGGTTGAGTTTGTTATTAGGAACCAATATGGTTTGACCGCTCATTGTATTTATTTTGATGAGCTGATAATTGGCGTCATTCCAATACAAAAGATCAGAGGTTGGGTTAGGGAAAACGCTAAATGAAGAGGCTGTTTTCTCCTGCACGCCAATGGGATTAGCAATTTGGTTGAACGCGGTATTGGTGATAATGGGTTCATTAAGATCAAAGATGATCATTGCCGTATTTTCAATTATAGAAGAAGGTGCGAGGTCAGGCACTTGATCGATCGTAAATCGGACAAAGCCCATAGATGCAGCCGAGTCTTGATCGATTCCCGGTAAATTAATGTTTTCAAAGGTGAATAAAAGATGATGGTCTTCTATAAGTAAATCAAAATCATGTGACCAAGCGATAGGCTGCACGGTGGTTGGATTTAAAACCTCAGGCAGTTGATCAGATATAAATACTGTTTGAGCTTCTGCATTTCCGATGTTTTGGAAATTGATGGTGTATTCTAATCGTGTATTCGGGTTGATTGTATTAAACAGGCCTGTTCCAGTATGTGTGATTTTATTATTGGGGTCATAAGAACAGGTTACAATTTGGTTCACTGAATCGCTATCAATGATCTCACTCAGGTTTCCAGCCGATAGGTAATAATAACTGTTTAATACGTTAGAAACTTCAGTCCCGAATGTGATAGCTGGTGGATTTTGTATGTTCATTTGAACAGCAAAAGTCTCATGATAATCGAGGGTAGGAACTTCATAAACCAGAACATTGTTCGCTGTGGACACCGGCGATGGGCTGGAAGAAATGAAAGTGTAGGAAGGGTCTAGTTGCAGTTGAATTTGACCACCGGGGAAGTAATTGCCTGCATTAAAAACCACGGCTTCAGGATAAGAAGTTACATTGCAATTAGCAGTAACACCCTCCAATGAAACCTCAATATCGGTTACTAAATTGGCGGTTGGTGATACCCCTATGAAGTACTCTATAGCTATACCGCTCCAACCAGAGCCATCAACGATAATTAAAGACGGTGTGGTGAAACTCCATTGTGATTCATCAATATTGACCTCAAAGGAGATTGCTTCTGCCAAGGAGGAAATGGCTTGTCCGTTAACGTTGGTATAAATAGTGCCAACGTTGGCTGCTGTTACTGGAAAGTAAGGAATGGTATTTTCATTTGGATCGAATACACCGTTTTGATTGATATCATGAAATACGGTGAGCAGAACTGAGTTGTCCGGAATTGTAATCAATAAAGAGTCTGTCGTTTTACAGCCACTATAATAGGGAATGTCAGCGGTGACTGTAGCCCACGTATTTTGTGAAGGCATGCTCACGCTTGTGACAGCTGAGTCGGGCTGAGTAAAGTACTGCGCAGGTTCCCAGTTGATGCTGATGTTAGGCAGGGCATTTGACTTAAGGCTAATTTCAGTAGTGGCGTAATAATTATCCTCACAACTCGCGAAATTGTCCGAAGTGAAATGAAGTGTAAAACAATTGGTAGCAGTGCTAAAAAAATGTTCGACAAGGGAAAGTGGATCATGGTACAAAGGCTCTGAATTAGTATCAGTTCCCTCCCAGATGGTAAGTGTGTCAAGATTTTCAGTTTCTCCAATTACTGAAAGGCCAAACAAATTGGTGCAATCAAAGTAATCGGATGCACAAAAGGTGTAATAGGTATCAGCATTATTTCCGTAACAAATGGTAGTGTCAAAAATGGCTAACTGGCAGCTCGAATTTTGTAATAGGAGACTTGATTCAGCAATAGGGTTAGGATCAACAATAAATGAAATGTCGTTACCAGCCATGATTGAGGGCTCAACATCAACGATCCTAAATTCTTTTGATTGGCTTTCTTGACATCCAGCACTATTGGTATAGGCATAATGGATAGTTCCCTGATTGTTGGTGTTTGCAATTGCTGTCGCTTCAATTACAGATTGATTGCTAAGTGAAAACTCGTTGGATGACCAAGAAAATGTGTTATAGCTTGAGGCCATAGGATCATATGTCTCAGTGCTGCTATTGTTTTCAAAAGAAAGTCCCCATGAAAATACATTACCATTGTCCCAAGCAAATTGATCGTTTACGGCTAATGTCCATTGTCCATTGATTGGGCACCCCACCAGGTCGCATAAACTTTGACTTGGCAGGTATGCACCAGCAGGTATTATATTGTTGTTGTTGACATATGAATCATAGGCCCACTGTGCCAAGGTAGAGTCTGCATTTTGGGTCCATTTATAGGTATATCCGTTACCTGGAAATGTGGTGTCATCATCAATGGGCTCTCCTAAGAAAGAGCCTCCAACGAAGATCTCATTAGAAAAAAGTGCTATCGTTGTGCCATTGGGACAAGTTAGTTCTATGGTTAAGTCTTCCAAGTAGGAGTGTTCAATATTCACAAAAACCGAGTTCAATATTGAGCAATCAGTAATTGTTGGAGAGTCGTATCCCGATACATTAATAGAATTTACATAGTCGAAATCAGAATCCAAGTATTGAGGTTGGTAATTGAAAACAGTAAATAGGTTTTCTACACTGCCATTAGAAAGGTTTGCAGATATAGGAGCCCCTGTGTAAGAGCAAGATCCGATGGTCTCATCTAATTCTAAAACGGGAGTTTCTATAAAAAGAATAGGAAGATCGAGTTGGAACGAAGCCAAACATCCTGTTGTTGAAAGAACATCAGCGTATAGATTCCCGAGAAGTCCGATGTATGATGTGAGTTCTAAGGTATCATTTAGTTGATCATAAATCACGGCATCGTTAATTCTCCAACGAATGGATTGAATTTCTCCATTGTCAGGTAAAACAACGTTTTGGCAAATAAAAGTCATGGATTGACCAGTGCATTGCTGATAATAATTGTCGAAAGTAGAATAATATGAATCGGCGATGATTTGTCCCGAAGCGCCATTGCAGGGTGTTTGAGAAAAGAGGTAAGATGAAAATGTTAAAGCGAAGGTGAAGAATAAAAAACGATACATAGTTTTAAGGATTAAGGCTAATACGAATATAGTTTCTTTTATTGGTTCGGGATATATTTCAGTGCTCTTTAACTGATTGAGTCAGTTCACGAGCATTGGAGGATGGTTGGTGAAAACCAAAGATGTAATTGAATTAAACCACTTGAAATACCGATTTTCGAGTAGAACGAAAGGAAAAAATTAGTTCGCCACAATTGAGTATTCGTAGATCTTGTGGCTGTCATTGAGTTGGCTCTCTTTCTGTAATTGAAGACTCATCTTCTTGTTTTTTGCGCGGCGCGCTTTGTTGACGGCTGTAATATGTATGCTCGCCGTCTTTGCAGGGTCGGAGAAAAATTGTGCTTGTATTTCGTTGAGCACTACGGAGGATTGCTTGGGCTTAAGTCGCACAAATTGATGTTGGCCGCGGGAGGTGATGGATAATAAAAGCTCGAAGTTAGTTTGATTGGTGACTACTAATTCGTTTTGAAATATGACCGCGCATTGGGTTTGAGTTTGAGTTTGGGTTTGAGTTTGGGTTTGAGTTTGAGTTTGAGTTGGGGATTGAGTTTGAGTTGGGGATTGAGTTGGGGATTGGGGCTGAGTGGGAGTAAAAGTGGGCTCTGTTATGTAGAGTGAGGGACGATCATCATGGCTGTCATGTGACTCTCCTGTTTTTACGCCGTTTTCGTCGAAGTAATAATAGGAGCGATACCACTGAATGCCGGCATCAGGCGCAGATGATTCTTCTACTTTTTTGACCACCTTATTATCATGATGCTCGAAGTAAACAGAGTGATGTCCGTGATTGCGACTGATGTCTGATTCGAACATGACCTGTCCTTTTTTATCCCAACAGGCTGCATGCCCGTTGCCAGTAGATTGCAATATCCAACTGTAGGCAGATAGTTTACCGTTCGGATATTTTTCTTTATGAAGCACAAGCGTATCGCCCGTGGCTTTTTGCTGGGCTTGTGTGGTAATGGCTAATGGCAGAAGAAGGGATAGAATGAAAAGTCTCATGTTTTCGCTGTCTGCAAGTATTAAGCCGAAAGGTAAGCCTTATTGGGGCTGTCGATATTCCATTCCCAAATTAAGGTCGCCTTTAACTTTAAGTCGCACCGCTATCTTATCGGCACTGGAGTTAATAATATGCACTGCATTGTCACGACTTACTTTGATGTGCCCTTTTTTGCTGGGCGAAATAGACGCTTTCGATAGGATTGTTTTGTCGAGTGAATACACTTCGGCAGTAATCGGGGTTTTGG
>JBDKGH010000122.1:0-19542 GCA_039798265.1 Bacteroidota bacterium
ATTACAAGCAGAGGGTCACTGGTTCGAACATCCCGAGTTATTCGGGACTCCCACAACAAGGACTTCAGAAATGAAGTCCTTTTTTATTTTTAGCTCAGCTGGTTCAGTCCCGAATTCGCTATCGCATATAGTGCTTCGTCTCCACTCCCGACCTGCGCTGCGCTGCAGTCGGGGTAAGAATTTATGTTCTCATTTTCATTCTGTTTCACATTCTCATTCCGTTCATCACTCCCGACCTGCGCTGCTCTACAGTCGGGGTAATTCAGTTTTGTGTGTCGACTCATTCTGTTTCTTCATCCCGATCTCCCGCCCGCACTGAGTCTTTCTGGTCTCAACGCAGCTGTAAAAAAAAGATTCTCCTTAGTCAATCTCGAACTGAATCTCAATCTCGAACTGAGTCTCAATCTCAATCTCAATCTAACTCTCTACTCTCGGCTGTCTTCGCACTATGCGTTAATGACAAGGTCTCCGGATGAGACTGGTTGGTGCTTGGAATTGGATGATGGAGAGTGAAGAAGTAATGGAAAACAGAAGTATAGATTCCACGGATGGAGGGATAAAAAGTGGTTGTTTGGTTAGTCCTTTTCTATATTCGCACCTATGAAGAAGTTACTCTTACTAACCTTAGTTATAACCACCTTAGGGGCTTGTAAAAAAGAAGATACCGCTCTGGAAGAAACACGATTCACTTTGTCCGTGAAAAACCAATACGATGGTTCGCCTATCGTGTTGAATGAAATGTCGCTTCAAAATGGAGTGGGTGAAGCCTATTCGGTGTCCCTTTTGAAATATTATTTGGCTCACGCCAAACTAGTGAAAGAAGATGGAACAGAGGTGGCTTTTCAAGCTTATAAGTTGATTGATGAATCTTTGCCTTCATCGAATAAACTGGTAAAAACAATTCCATCGGGCAAATACACGAAATTGAAGTTTTCGGTGGGCGTTGCCGATGCGGACAATCACTCAGGTGCACAAGCAGGAGACCTTGATCCATTGTACGGAATGTTTTGGACTTGGAATACAGGCTATATTTTCTTCAAGCACGAAGGTCAGTTTGTTCATACGGATGGTAGCACTCAAGGATTGGTGTATCATTACGGTGGCGATCATGCATTGATCGATATAGAGATACCAATTAGTCTTGAGGTGAGTGGAGAAAACATGAGTAAATCCCTGGTGTTTGATCTTCATAAAGCCTACACCGCAGAGACGATCATCACTTTTTCAAACAACAACAATCACCAATCGTTGAGTGCTTCTGATGCTGCTTGGTTGAGTGATATGTCGGGTAACTTGTCTCAATCTTTCCAATTCCAATAAGCATGAAAAAGGTCACTCGCGTTTCATTTATACTTTTTGCATTTATGGCTCTTTTGTGGAGTTGTAAGAAAGATGAAACTGCGGCGGTCTCCGGGCCAACACCTTATCAGTTGCAAATTCCGCAAGGACTTCCAGCGATGAATATTCCTGCATCCAATCCGTTGACTGTAGAGGGAATTGCTTTGGGAAGAAAACTATTTTATGATCCTATCTTGTCGGGCGATAACACCCAATCGTGCGGATCATGTCATATGGCTGAGCATTCGTTTGTGGATGGTACACAATTCAGCGTGGGTATTACTGGAGCCGTGGGCACACGCAATGTAATGCCATTGGTCAATTTGGGATATCAACCCGGCTTTTTTTGGGATGGTGGTGCAGCTGATTTAGAAAGTCAAGTGATTGGCCCTATTCAGAACCCAGTTGAAATGCACGAGACACTGGAGAATTGCCTGCAGGAGTTGCGCAATCATGATGAATATCCTGAACTATTCGAAAAAGCATTTGGTGAAAATTCGGTGACTATACCCAACCTGATGAAAGCGATCGCTCAATTTGAGCGCACGATGATTTCGGGCAACTCACGTTATGACCAATATTTAAGAGGAGAAGCGACATTAACCTCTAACGAGCTCCGGGGTCTGGATTTGTTTTTTGATTTTGATAAGGGAGATTGTTCTCATTGCCATGTGATCGGTTCAACGTTCAGCGATTTTGCCTATCGCAATACAGGACTGGATAGTATTTCTGAAGATTTGGGAAGAATGGCCATCACGCAAAATGAATTTGATCGCGGAAAATTCAAAACACCATCGCTGCGCAACATCGCATTAACCGGACCTTACATGCATGATGGTCGATTTCAAACTTTGTTAGAATGTGTGCAGCATTACAATACCGGATTTCATTACGCTGCTAACTTGGATTTCAATCTTCAATTAGCCACCAAAGGCCGTATGACGGATGAAGAAATGGGCTACATCGTAGAGTTTATGTTGACCCTCACGGACGAGGAGTTCATCAATAACCCGGCGTTTAGAGCACCTTAATACGAAAGTAATAGGAGAGGAAAGGAGATTTTTCTGAAAAGGGAAATCTCCTTTTTTTGTTATGCTTATGCTATGCGGTAAACGGATGTTCCTACTAATTAGAGAGGACCTTATAGGTCTTAGACCTATAAGGTCTTTACCTAATTTTTTTCGATAATTCCAAATGTTTCTTATTCAGCCACCACCGCTGCTTCCAACGTTTTATGCATCATTTTTTGCATAACAAGCCTTATATGCAAAATAAAAAGGGCTACTCCTAAAAAGAAGTAGCCCTTTTAATAAGGATCAATTCAATTTACTTCTGAAAGGTCGGTGACACCGAAATCTCTTTCGTCGCCTTATCAACGCGATAGAAACCTTCGCCACTCTTGTCGCCTAATTTTCCAGCGGTTACCATGTTCACCAATAAGGGGCATGGCGCGTACTTGGGGTTGCCAAATCCATCGTGCATCACGCGAAGAATGGCTAAGCATACATCAAGACCGATAAAGTCAGCCAAGCGAAGTGGACCCATGGGATGGCCCATACCGAGTTTCATTACGGTATCAATTTCTTCTACACCCGCAACGCCTTCGTAAAGGGTGTAAATGGCTTCATTGATCATTGGCATCAAGATGCGGTTGGCTACGAATCCAGGGTAGTCGTTCACTTCTACCGGCACTTTTTCGAGCGAGCGAGAAAGATCAAATACCACTTTCGTTACTTCGTCCGTCGTGCTGTAACCGCGAATTACTTCTACAAGTTTCATCACAGGCACGGGATTCATAAAGTGCATGCCTATTACTTTCTCCGGACGCTTGGTCACTGCAGCAATTTTGGTGATGCTAATAGAGGAAGTATTGGTAGCAAGTATGCAATTTTCGGGAGCAACAGCATCCATTTGCTGAAAGATCTTCAGTTTAAGATCTACGTTTTCAGTAGCGGCTTCCACGATGAGATCAGCGTTTTTTCCACCCTCAGCAAGGTCAGTATGAAGGCTAAGATTGGCCAAGGTAGAGGCTTTCACTTCGGCAGTGATAGCGCCTTTGGTCACCTGGCGATCTAGGTTTTTTTCAATGGTTTGCTTGGCCTTTTCAAGCTGAGCGCTATTCACGTCAACGAGGTTTACAGCGTAGCCATATTGGGCAAAAACGTGGGCAATTCCATTGCCCATAGTACCAGCACCGATAACGGTAATGTTCTTCATGATTTTGGATTGAGGGTGCGAAAATACGGTTTTGAATTCAAATCACATTTGTTGGGAGAGAAAACTTGGCGTGAAGGCCTCCTTGTCTTAGTTTAGCGCAAAACAGTTAAGCTATGGGACCAACGCGTTTATTCGATTTTGCTTACCACCAACTAAAGTATTACCCACTCGAAAAAATGTTCACCAGTCGCCTAGCGGGTGTGTGGACTTCCTACTCCACTCAGGAGTTTGTAGACGGCATGAATGCCGCTAGTCGCGCACTTTTGGCTGCGGGTATAAAACCTGGCGATAAAATAGCGTTGATCACCGATGCCAACCGGGCAGAGTGGAACATGATGGATAATGCCATCTTGCAAATAGGGGCCATTGATGTTCCCATTTATCCCACCATGACCGAGCAAGATTACGAGTATATCTTAAACCACTCCGAGTCAAAGCTTGTTTTTGTTTCGAATCAAGATATCGCCGAAAAGGTGAGTCGGATAAAGGATAAAGTTCCTATGCTTCAGGCTTTGTATACCTTCGAAAAAGTGGAAGGCTTCGAACATTGGAAAAATTGGTTGGAAGCAGGAAAGAGTGTTGATCAGTCCCAAGTAGATGCACTCGCTGCGCAAGTAAAAGAAGAAGATTTAGCCACGATTATCTACACCTCAGGTACCACTGGCTTGCCCAAAGGTGTGATGCTCAATCACCGAAATATTGCATCGAATGTGCGCGATTGTGAAGGCCGTTTGCCCAACCTAGAAAAAGGAAAAAGCCGCTGCCTCAGTTTCCTTCCTTGCTGTCACATCTATGAGCGAATGCTGCATTATCTCTATGTGTACAATGGCGTTTCGATCTACCTCACGGGTATGGAAGCCATCAAGGATGATTTGAATATGGCTCAACCGCACATATTCACAGCCGTTCCTCGCTTATTGGAAAAAGTATATGATGGTATCGTCGCAAAAGGTTTAGAAAATACAGGAATTAAGAAAAAATTATTTCAGTGGGCCTTGGGTCTAGCATTAAAATGGGAGCCCGAAGGAGCGAATGGCGCTTGGTATGAATTCCAATTGAGCATAGCTCGAAAATTGGTTTTCTCTAAAGTGAAAAAAGCCTTGGGATTGTCGCAGATAGGGGCAATTGCCAGCGGAAGTGCAGCTTTGCAATCACGTTTAGCACGATTCTACAACGGTGCGGGTATAGCGGTGAAAGAGGGATATGGTCTTACCGAAACGTCACCGGTTATTTCGGTGAACAGCTTGCGCGAACCGAATATGCTGCGCATAGGATCGGTGGGTAAACCTATACCGAATGTAGAAGTGAAAATTGCGGAAGATGGCGAAGTACTCTGCAAAGGTCCTAACGTGATGATGGGGTATTACAAAGCGCCAGAATTAACCGCTGAAGTGCTCAAAGATGGCTGGTTTCATACCGGTGACATCGGAGAAATTCGCGATGGATTTTTAGCGATTACAGATCGTAAAAAGGAAATGTTCAAAACCAGTGGCGGAAAATATGTGGCGCCGCAGGTGATCGAAAATGCAATGAAAGAATCATTGTACATCGAGCAATGCATGGTGATCGGGGATGGTCAAAAGTTCCCAGCGGTGTTGATCGTACCTGATTTTGTATTGCTCGCTCAATGGGCAGAAAAAAACAAACTCGGTAAACTTTCGAATGATGAATTGAGAAATCATCCGAAGGTGAAAGAACTTTACCACGAAGAAATTGAAAAACGAAATGGACGCTTCGGAAAATGGGAGCAAGTAAAAGCATTCCGTTTACTAGCAGCACCATTTGCAATTGATAAGGGCGAAATAACACCTACGTTAAAATTGAAGCGCAAAGCGATCATGCAGAATAATGCTTCATTGGTAGAAGAAATTTACGCCGATTAATCCTGTGCTAAATGGGAAGCATCGATCAACAGCTATTTCTGGCGCTCAACTTTGATGGCGGTCCTACCTTGGATAGCTTCATGTGGTGGGCTAGTGGCAAATGGTCGTGGGTACCGCTTTATGTTTTTCTTCTGTTGGCCATGAAGAAAAAATTAGAGTGGAAGCTTTTTTTCTGGGCATTGGTTATGATCGCGGTGTGTATTGCGATCAATGACCAAGTGGCTTCTGGTCTTTTTAAAAATTGGATTCAGCGCTTACGGCCAAGCCATGAGCCGGCATTGGAAGGGTTGGTGCACCTTGTACGCGAGCCTAATGGCAATTGGTACAAAGGAGGAAGCTTTGGATTTTACAGCAGCCATGCCGCGAACAATGCGGGTGTTGCTTGTTTTTTCTTGCTTCTCATGAATGTTAGAGAGTGGCAAAAAATAGTCATGCTATTATTCATGGTGCTTACTGTCGGCTATTCGCGCATTTATTTGGGAGTGCATTATCCGGGTGATATTCTCATGGGATTTTTCATGGGAATCATCATTGGTTGGTTGTGCTATCAAGTGTACAAATGGGGTGCTGAAAAAATGAACCTTGCCCAATGAATGCATTACTAGTATTCATAGGTGGCGGTCTTGGCGCTGTGCTGCGTTACGGCATAGGCAAATGGATGTCTTCGATAGCTGTTGCTTTTCCCTTAGGTACTTTGTTGAGTAATGTGTTGGCCGCCTTTCTTTTGGCGATCGTAGTATTCGTTCAAATGCCCAAGCAAAGTTGGTGGACACTCCTGCTAGTGACGGGCTTTTGCGGCGGGTTATCTACTTTTTCTACTTTTAGTTATGAAAGCGTTTTATTATGGCGCAACGGACAATATGCTTGGTTGTTGGCCAATATTGCGTTGAATCTGTTGGTGTGCATAGGCGCCATTGCGGCCATCGCTCAGATGAGAATTAAATAAAGAGCATTTCCCCGATAAAGGTTAATTTCGCTCACAGAATGAAAAGGATGAAAAAATATCTAGTCATAGCCCTTGCCCTTATCGTGGGTGGTTGTTCGATAGCGCAACAAAATCAATCAACGGAAACGAACGCAGCGCGTCGTCCGAAGATTATTGTGGGTATTACTGTTGATCAGATGCGTTACGATTACATCGAACGATTTTGGGATGACTTTGGTAACGATGGTTTCAAGCGTTTGGTTAACGATGGTTTCTTTGCGCGGAATCTTCATTACAACTATATGCCTACCTATACGGGGCCTGGCCATGCAGCTATCTATACAGGTACGTCGCCTGCTTATAATGGCATTATTGCCAACGATTGGTATGAGCGTACCACCAAAAGAATGGTGTACTGCTCCAGTGATAGCACTGTAGCAGGTGTCGGCACGGCATCAGCTGCGGGTAAAATGTCGCCGCACTATCTTAAAAGCACGACTTTGGGCGACGAATTAAAACTCTTTACCAACGGTAAATCAAAAGTGATTGGTGTGGCCTTAAAAGATCGCGGGGCCATATTACCTGCGGGTAGAAGCGCAGATGCAGCTTATTGGTTTGTAGGCGCGCAAGAAGGCGTATGGGCCACGAGTAATTGGTATAGAAATGAACTGCCCCAATGGGTAAGTGATTTTAATGCGAGCGGCAAAGCGGCAGATTACATGAAGCAAACATGGACTCCTTACTTAACTC
Organism: Bacteroidota bacterium; assembly: GCA_039798265.1. Classification (GTDB taxonomy): domain Bacteria; phylum Bacteroidota; class Bacteroidia; order Flavobacteriales_D; family Sanyastnellaceae; genus JBDKGH01. The sequence goes on from JBDKGH010000122.1 coordinate 7,114, forward strand.
CCGATCGTTATTCGAAAAGCAGCGCCGATAACAATCCGTATGAGCTGCCTTATAAGGGTACTATTCGTCCCACCTTTCCTTACGTGTTGGATTCTTTGAAGGCCTTGAATGGTGGTTATGAATTGCTCAAAGCCACTCCGTTTGGAAATACCATGTCAGTTGATTTTGCCTTGGCGGCGCTTACGGGTGAGCAAATGGGGCAAGATGAATATACCGATATGTTGTGTTTGAGTTTCTCTGCAACTGATTATGTAGGACACCAATTTGGCATGCACTCCATGGAAACACAAGATGTGTATGTGCGTTTGGATCTCGAGATTGCTCGTTTGCTGAAAGAACTCGATGCGCGATATGGAAAAGATAACTATTTACTTTTTCTTTCTGCTGATCACGCAGGAGCACCAACACCAAGCTACACCTCATCATTGAAGTGGAGCGCGGGATACTGGAAAAGCGATGTGATGGAAGGAGAACTCAATGCTTTTCTTCAAAGTAAATATGGAGAAGGTAACTACATCGAATCGGAGGTGAATCAAAACATCTTCTTAAACAGGCCCTTGCTGGAGCAGAAAAAAGTGGACATCGCGCAAGTGAATAAAGAGGTGGTTGCTTTCCTTTCGAAATACGATGAAATCATGACGGCCTATACTACAGAGGAGATACGCATGGGGGCGCAAGATCCCATCCTAAATCGCATTCGATTGGGATTTTCATCCAAATGGTCGGGTGATGTCATTTACGTGTTGAATCCTGATTATATGGAGTACGGTCGTCAAGGCACTACGCACGGTTCACCGTTTATTTATGATACGCATGTGCCTGCTTTGTTCTATGGATTTGGAGTAACGCCTGGAACAAGTTTCGAGGCGCAAACCATTTGTGATATTGCACCTACAGTGGCGGCTATTTGTAAACTTCCACTGCCCAATGCCTGTATCGGTCAGCCGATCAAATCTTGTGTGAAATAATGAATACGATTGAATACAAGGTACGCATACCGAATGCGCACCGTCACTATATCACCTTTGAAGCTTTTTTTCCAGCCTTAGAAGGCGAGTTTATTGATCTCGAATTGCCCGCTTGGCGTCCGGGGCGTTATGAATTGGGAAACTTCGCTAAAAATATTTTCGATTTCTCAGCGTATGATGAAAATGGCGACTGGATGCCCGCCCGCAAAGTAGGGAAGGATACGTGGCGCATACAACCGAATGGTCGTTCGTTTTCGATAGGTTACCGTTATTACGCCTCTGAACTGAATGCTGGATCGAGCTTTTTAGATCAAGAGCAATTGTATATCAATCCGGTGAATTGCTTCTTTTACGCATCTGGTAACGAGCATTTACCCTATCGTGTATCATTAGAGTTGCCTCAGGATTATCAGGTGGCTACGGGCATGGAGAAGGAAAGTGAGCATGTATTGCTGGCTAAAGATTTTGATCAATTAGCCGACTGTCCATTAATAGCGAGTGCTACACTACAAAGCTTCACCTACGAAAGTCGAGGTGTTCAGTTTTATGTGTGGTGTCAAGGTATCTTGATGATTGATGGTGAAAAATGGCAGAAAGATTTCCAACAATTTACCGATCATCAAATAGATTTATTCGGAAGTATTCCGTGCAAGGAATATCATTTCCTTTTTCAGTTTTTACCCACCTTTGTGCGACATGGCGTAGAGCACTGCAACTCTACTGTGATTGCGCTCGGGCCGGGTGCTGAGTTTGCGCAGAAAAATTGGTACGACGAGTTACTCGGTATTTCCTGTCACGAGTTGTATCACACTTGGAATATTAAAAACATTCGTCCGGTAGAAATGATGCCGTATGATTTCAAGAAAGAAAATTTTTCTCGACTTGGATTCGTGGCAGAAGGTGTCACTACGTATATGGGCGATTTGTTATTGGCACGTTCGGGTGTTTGGGGAGAAAAGGAATGGTTCAACGAATTGAATTCGCTTTTCCAATCGCACTTCGATAACAATGGTCGCAATTACTTATCTGTGGCCGAGAGTAGCTGGGATACATGGCTCGATGGTTATACACCGGGTATTCCGTGGAGAAAAGTTTCTATCTACAACGAGGGAGCTTTGATTGCCTTTATCTGCGATGTGCTCATCATGCAGCACAGTGGCAACAAACATTCGTTGGACGATGTGATGCGCGATTTGTACAAGGACTTTGGACAAAAGCAAAAAGGATATGCAGAGGTCGATTATCAGCGAATCATGACCAAGTGGGGAGGCGATGTGAAAGATATCTTCGAAGATTTGGTGTATGGAACAGAAGACTACACGCCTTATCTTGTAGATGCCTGTAATTACCTCGGTTTAAATTGGACAGCAGCGGCCTCGGCGAAGTATACCGAATGGGCGCTCGGTTTGACTTTGGAAGAAGCGCCCACCAAGGCTACAGTAACAGCAGTAGTTGAAAACAGTCCTGCTGATTTGGCGGGTTTGTGGATCGGCGATGAGATTATTTCCATCAATGGAGTAGCTCCATATAAGAATATTCAGAACCTCATCAAAGCTGCGCCAACGGAATTGACCATCCTGCGAAAGGGCATTTTGACTCAAGTAGAAGTAACGCCGGACAGTCAAATTTGGCAATGGAAACACCAAGTCAGCAAATCCGACAAGCAGACCGACGAGCAGTCCGCTGCTTACCAGTTTTGGATCGGACGGAGGGTGTGACGTGCAAGTGTTCCACCGCAACGTCAGCACAAGTCGTGGCCTAAAACCGCTTACCTAACTTATCCGCCATATAGTCAAACAAATTCGTCAATGGTCCTTTCACCATCATCTCCAAAAATGGATTGATGTTGGCATCGCAAATTTGTTGGGCTTCTGTTTTACCGTCTACCTCTGTAAGGCTGACGTTTAAAGTAAATGCAAAAGGCGATCCGCTGCCACTGCTATAGGTAATGGAGCTGTGAGGCGTACTTTCTTTAAATTCCAACGAGATGGTGTAAGCGTTCTGAATTTTGAATGAACAATATTTTTCATCGCTCTGCCAGTTGGAAATTTTATCCTCGGGCAAAAGATGTATGATGTTATTCATATCACTCAAAAACGCAAAGGTCTGCTCCGGACTTGCCGATACCAGTACTTTTTTACTTTCTATTCTCGTCATGTTCTTATGCAGTTTGTAAAGCCGACCAATGCTCTGGATTGCTCTTCCACGATTGAAGAGTTTCCAATTGTTTGTCAGTGATGTGTTGTGATTTTAAGGCTTGTTCCAACAGACTATCGTAGTTGGAAAGAGTTTGCAATGGACATTTTGCCTGTTCAAAGTTCACCCTTGCTTTTTCAAAGCCATAGGTAAAAATGGCCACCATGCCCAACACCTTGGCTTGCGCATCGCGAAGAGCGGCCACGGCATTCAAGCTGCTCATGCCCGTAGAAATCAAATCTTCGATCACTACTACACTTTGTCCAGCCTCTAATGCGCCTTCTACTTGGTTGTTCAATCCATGTTTTTTAGCCTCCGAGCGCACGTAAACAAAGGGAAGTCCGAGTTCTTGAGCTACCAGAGCTCCAAGAGCGATACCACCAGTGGCTACACCAGCAATAACATCAGGTTTCCCATAATGCTCGTTTATTACATCAACAAACTGCTGACGAATGAAGGTGCGAATCTTCGGGTAGGATAGGGTTTTGCGATTATCGCAGTAGATTGGCGACTTCAAACCAGAGGCCCAAGTGAAGGGATTATCAGGTTTTAGTTCAACAGCTTTGATCTGTAGCAAGAATTCAGCTACTTTTAACGCGTGGTCATTCTTCTCATCCATGAGCCAAAAGTATAAAGTTTATTTCTCGAATCGTCCGGTGATTTTTTCACAAGATCCCACCGACCTCACTCCCGAAGAGCGCAACGTGGAGGTGATTCGCTCATGCGGTAAGACGGACATCATGCTCATTGAATCGGCTATAGCCCGCGGCGCGCGTAGGCTGGTCATTTATTGCGAACAAATTGAACAATCGTGGAACGCCTTCCGCGAACAATTCGAATTTGTGCAAGCCGCCGGCGGAATTGTTGTGGATAAAGAAAACCGAGTTCTTTTCATTTACCGCCTCGAAAAATGGGATTTGCCCAAAGGAAAGGTGGAAGCCAATGAAAATCTAGAAGAAGGCGCCCTCCGCGAAGTAAACGAAGAATGTGGATTAGAGGAGCTAGTGCTCGAGCGTCGCCTGTGCACCACCTGGCATACCTACATTCAGCAAGGTGATCCGATGTTAAAAGCGACCGAATGGTACGTGATGCGTTATCAAGGAAAAAAGGCCGGAAAACCGCAAAAGGAAGAGGGAATAACCGATCTGAAATGGTTAACTGAGGCGGAATGGGATATGGTTAGAAAAAACACCTATCCGAGCGTACTGGATGTATTGGCAGAATACACCGCTACCCGATAATCTTTTTCAGCTCCCTTAATCTTTCCACGTGCCCGAAGCTTTGGCTTTTTGATTCACGATTTTCTCAAAGTCCATTTGAATGCCCTCGGTAGGTCTGCGGGTGTAATCGCCTACCACTTTGCCTTCGGTGTTCACCAAAACAGCATGCGGAACGGTGCGTAGATCAAATTTTTCACGCAGTAAAAAATCACCGCCGCCGTAGAGAAAAGTAAACTTCTGATCGCGGTGCTTTGCCAAGTAAGATTTGAACGCGTTGTAATCATTGTCCATACAGATCGCCACAAAGTGGATGTCCTTATTGTATTTTTCATACCAGCGCTGAAGCATCTGCAGTTCTGTTAACGACGAAGGACTCCAGTTGGCGAAAAATACGTAATACACATATTTATCTTCATGCTCAGCAGATGACCACAGTTCATTTTCTTCATCGAGCAAAGTGAAATCTTCTAATGGCCAATTGCTTTTGCATCGCAAAAATTTCTCACGCACATTCACTGCAGTGCGTTTGGTGAGCGCATCAGAACCGTTTTGCACAAACGATTCGAGCGTAGCACTCACTGAATTTTTTACAAAAGAAGAGTTGTAATAAATATCGCGCAGCCCTTTGATCAAGGCCAGCTCCCGCATAGGCAGCGAAATAAGGGTAGAGTCGTAAGCAAAAAGTTCGGTAAGCGCTGTGTAGCTTTTCTGAGCATTCACGGCTACGTACACTTGATCTTGAATGTCTTTTTTCTGTGTGGTGAGAAGGAGGTTGTAGTACTCTTCAAAAAAGTGCATGTAAGCCGGATTTTTCCACAGCACTTTCTGACTCATAAAATACTCTTTGTACAATTCTTTGCGAGAGCTACCACCCATCAAATCGAGCTCTGCGAGGGAGTAGCGCACGTAGTTAAAGAAATACTGATTGGAATAATGTGCTTGATACTTTGCATGTACTTCGTCATCAAAAGTGTCGAGAATTTTTCCGAAGTTAGAAATGGAAACACTGATCAGCTGAGCAGTATCACGCGGAATCATATCGCTCTTACTGCCTTTTTGCAGTTGTTTGGCCTGGTAACTTTCAGAACCTTTGTATTGATCAATCGCAAAATCGTAGAAGTGATCGTCGAGAAATTTGGCATAATCGCGATTGAATGCACGGATGAGAATATTCAATTCGCCATCACTCGCGTTTTTGAGTCCGAGGGTAATTTCTGTTTTGTCGAAACGCTTGATTTCCGCAGCGGAGTAAGCGGGAAAGTCGATGTCGTAGGTTTTGTCGGGCTCAACAAAAAGGAGTCCTTCTATTTGACCAATGGCGATGGTAATGGGAGTTGTTTCATTCACCGTTAAGGTAAAAACGAAGCTGCCATCTTTGCCGAGGGCTACTTGTTGAAGCATTTCTTTTTTTCCCGAAAGAGGATCAGCTTGAACAAAAGCGGCAATGTTCGGCTGAGTATAGCCATTGGCTATGCCTTTGATGGTAACCGTTTGTGCCCAGATAAATAGCGGCGCCAGCAACAAAGCGGAGGAGCACAGTTTCTTTAAAAGGAGCGAGGGTGTTGCCATAAAAAATTACTTCGGTAGTTGAATGCTTGTAGGAACAAACTGCGAAACGTCGCCTTTATTTTTTAAAATTTCACGAATCACCGTGCTATGAACAGAAGCATAGTCGGGATCAGTAAACACCAAAACGGTTTCTAGCTCATTCCATAAGGCTTTGTTCATGTGGGCAATGGTGCGCTCGTATTCAAAGTCGCCGCCGTTGCGCAAACCGCGAAGCAAATACCTCGCCTCATTTTTTTTACAAAAATCAACGGTGAGTCCTTCAAACGAAACCACACGCACATTCGGCACGTGAGCAAATGTTTGCTTTAACCACTCTAAGCGCTGCTCAGACGGAAACATAGACTGTTTGCTTGTATTGATACCAAGGGCCACAATCACTTCATCAAAAAGCGGCGCAGCACGCTCCACTATGTTTTGATGTCCACGCGTAACGGGATCAAATGATCCAGGGAATACAGCAATCTTTTTCATGATACTAAGGTCGGAAAAAAGAAAAGTGAACGTGCCCATAAGCACGATGTTTTTCAAACTTCGGATGCGACTCGAAGGTATGTTCTTTCGGGTGTTCGAGTATAAAAAGGGCATCAGGTGCTAAAACGCCCGACTGAAGCACCATATCGGGCAAGGAAGGCAACCACTCCAAGTCGAATGGCGGATCGGCAAATACGAGGTCGTAGGTTTCCGTAGCGGGTTTGTTCAAAAAGGATTTTACGTCTGCCTTCAGTGCTTTGGCAGCGGTGGCTTCAAAGTCTTTGAAGTTTTGCTGGATGAACTTTACGTGAAGGGCATTCAGCTCTACAGCTTGTATGCGACTCGCTCCGCGTGAATGGCATTCCAGCGAAAATGCGCCGGTGCCAGAAAATAAATCCAGCGTAGCAAGTCCTGAAAAGTTTAGGGTAGCGCCGAGCATATTAAAAAGGCCTTCGCGCGCAAAATCGGTAGTTGGTCGTCCCGCAAAATTCTTCGGAACGGTGAAGAGACGGCCTTTGAATTTTCCAGAAATTATGCGCATAGCAAATGAACCAAGGTTGGAAATACCGCCGCCGCTTCTAGTCCTTCAGGAAGGCTAATGGCTTTCGGCGAGGTCCACGGGTGAACGTGCTGGGTGTAGGTGTGCAATAACTCCTGCAATGCTGGCGAGGTGTTTTCGCCATAGAGATACAAGGTAGATTGTTCGAGATCTATTCCCAATCGCATTGCCGCATTGGCAACATGATACAGCACGTCTTCATTTCCTTGCGCCCCAAAGTGATTCACGAGTTTCATTTCGCCTTTGCTGTAAGCAGTGAGCAGCATGAATTGTGGTGAAGTGTACACATGAAATTCATGTCCACTCACCGAGCGCTGACTAATGGTGTATTGCGTAAACAAAGAAGCCGAAGGAATAAAACGAACGCCAGGCAAAATGGGCTTCAACTGCATCAACGCATCGGGTATGCGAGCTACTAGTTTTGCCCCAGCTGCTTCTATGGCATCTATTTGTACCTCGAATTCCTCCTCCGAAAGGAGCAATTCTTTTTCTTTACCAGGCACCATGAAACCATCCGGTGCAAGGGTAAAATCGGGCGTGTCGTAGCTAAGGGTGGTTTTGCGAAACACCGCTGTTCCCCAATTGCGACCTTGTACAAAACGCACCACATCCTCAAAGGGATGAGCATGTTCTTTGTCCACTGGAAAGGTTTCTAACCAGTGTATAGTGCCGCTATCGGCTTCTACAGCCATTACCTGCACGCTTTGCTGAGAAAGGTGCACAGCTAAGTGAAGTGATGACGCTTGGTTCAACACTTCCTTTGGCATGATGGCGCGGGCTAGATTTTCGGGGTTAAAAACACTCATATAAATTATATGAACTGCGAAGCTACATAAAGCCGAGTAGTTTTCTTTCTTTGCAGGGCAGCTAAGTGCAAGTTTTGGCAAAAAAAGAGTCCACATACGAAGGTCCTGAGGCGTTTGAAGAGCGATTGGTTCACCATTTTGGGTTAGAACCTACAGCAGGACAGCGGAGGCTTTTTTATGCCTTTACTCGTTTTATGTTCAGCGTGAAATCGCGCTGCGCCCTTATTATCAAGGGTTACGCGGGTACGGGTAAAACCACTAGCGTAAGCGCCATGGTAAAATCGGTGATGGAGGCGGGCTTCAATGTGGTGCTGCTAGCGCCTACCGGTAGGGCCGCTAAAGTATTGTCTAATTATTCGAAGCGACCCGCTTGGACAATCCACAAACAGATCTACGCCCGCCGTGGCGATAAGTCGGGAAGGGTGTGGTTTGAGCTGAAAGAAAATGAACTCGAAAACACTGTCTTTTTTGTCGATGAAGCTTCGATGATCGGTTCGGAAAAATTGAGCTTCGTGAGTGATGAAATCGGCACTGGCGATTTGCTCGAAGATCTCATTCGCCACGTGTATTCGGGTGTGGGATGCCGCTTGGTCTTCATCGGTGATGGTGCTCAGCTCCCGCCAGTGGGCAGCGATAAAAGCCCCGCACTCGAAGTGGAATTTCTGCGCGATCGCTATGACTTGAATATCGCAGCTATTGAGTTGACGGAGGTCATTCGTCAGGCGAGCGATTCGGGTATTCTAGAAAATGCCACACGGTTGCGCAATCACATTACGGCTAAGTTGGCCAATTTTCCGCAATTCAAAAGCGAAGGATTTAAAGATGTGCACCGAGTAGAAACGGATATTCAACCCTTGCTCGAAGAGGCCTTCGCTACTTACGGAAAAGACGATACGGTGATCATCACACGTTCAAACAAACGGGCAAATTTGTTTAATCAGCAAATACGCGGTCGATTGTTGGGCAACGAAGAGGAGATCAATTCGGGTGACCGCATGATGGTGCTGCGCAACAATTATTACTGGTTGCAAGATCAGGCCGCACAAATAGCCGGGTTCATTGCCAATGGCGACGTTATTCACATCAAACGGGTGCGTTCGTTTGAAGACAAAGGTCCGTTTCGTTTTTGCAAAGCCGTGATCGAATTGATCGACTATCCCGAATTACCCGAGATGGAAGTGATGCTCTTGTGCAATTCTATTTGGGAAGAAACACCGAGTTTGCCGTGGTCAAAAATCAGAGAGCTCGGCGAAGTAGTGGCGCAAGATTATCAAGACCTCGATAACGCCGGAAAGATTCGCAAGGCGGTGCAAGAAGATCCGTACTATAATGCACTACAAGTAAAATTTGCCTACGCCATTACATGTCACAAATCGCAAGGGGGACAGTGGCCTTGTGTGTTTGTAGATCAAGGATACATCAATGATGAAATGAGTCCGCTCGAATTGAATCGCTGGTTTTACACCGCCTTCACCCGTGCCATGGAACATTTGTACTTGGTGGGCTTTGAAGAAAAAATGCTCGAGTCTTAATACATCATCGCCAACGCGCGATCGGGATAATCGCTGATGATGTTGCGAAGCCCGAGCGCAATCAAGTACTTCATGTCTTTCTGATCATTCACCGTCCATGCGCTTAAGGCGAGATTTTTTTCTTTGCACTGGTGTACCAAGGCTTCATCGATCAATGAAAAATGGGGTGAAATACCATACGGTGTAAAGGTCAACTGATCGAGCTGGTCGAGTAGGGGGCGGTTTTTTGTTTCGGTTAAAAACACCGAACGAACGTTCGGTAGAAGCGCGTGAAGTTCATTGAGAATGCGCGAATCAAAACTTTGAACGATCGCAGTATCCACGAGTTCTAAGTCGCGCAAATGATCGGCGATTATTGCCGCATACCGGGCGGGTTGGGGATGAAAATGATCGTCCCATTCGGCTTGCGATTTGATTTCAATATTCAAACGCGGTTTGCGCACCAATGGCCAATGGTGAATGGCATCTACCAATTCTTTGAGCAGTGGTTTGTGTGATGGCGCTCGCTGCTGTAGGGGAAAACGAAAATGCCCTTTTTCTCCACAACGATAGCGCTGAATTTCTTCTACCGTCATGCGGTAAATGTTCAGTGATGTGCTTTCTTCTTCACTTATAGCACGGCCATCCGGATGCGCGCAAATTTCATGGTGCATATAGGGATCATGCGATACCAGCAATTGACCATCACCAGTGCACACCACATCTAACTCCAAGTAATGCACGCCTAATTGCGCTGCGTAAAAAAATGCAGCCAAGGTATTTTCCGGAAAGTAACCACGGCAACCGCGGTGTCCTTGCACGGTGAAGGAAAGCGAATCAGAAGCGCGCATCAGCGAAGTGCTGCTTATTTGATGTTTTGAGAAAGGAAGGTTTGCACTTCACGAATGCCTTTCGGCTTCAACACAATTTTTCCTGACGAGTCTAGTAAGAAAAATCCAGGTGTTTTGGTGATGCGGTAATCTTTCGCTGCTTTCGAATCCCACTGCTTGTATCCACACAAGTTAGGGAAGGTAAAGCCACGAGAAGTAATGGCGTTTTCCCAAGCCATTTTGTTGGTGTCAACGGAATAACCGAGAAGCTCAAATCCTTTTCCTTTCCACTGTTCGTAGCACGCTTTTACTTCGGGTGCTTCGCCTTGGCAGTGTTCGCACCAGCTGCTCCAAAACATCACTAAGGTGTATTTGTTTTTTGCGCAAGCGCTCATCAAATCAAATGAACCGCCAGACTGTAGTGTACCACTAATATTCGGCGGTGTATTGCCGATGGAAAGTTTGGTAATGCTTTCGGCTGTGCTTTTGATGATGTTGGTTAAATCAGCATCACCGCACGAATCGCCATTGATGTAGTTGTCGATGATGTAGGTCGAAATGTTTTCCATGCCACTCTCATAAAAGCCGATGAGCATTTGGTTGAGTGAAAATTCGAGAACGGTGTTGTTCGCTTTTGCTTTATCAGCAATCAAAGCGATGCAATCAATGAATCCGGCTTCTTTACCACCGCTGAAGGCGCGCATGAAGTTTTGAATACGATCGCTCAGGGCTAAGCTGCGGATGATGCTTTCATCAGAAAAGTCGATGTTTTCCCAGTACTTGGTTTTATCGGTTTTGTTAGGCTCTTGTTTCCAAGTAAGCCACTTCGCCAGATAAGTATTGGGATATTCTTTAATGAGCGTGCCTTGCAGATTGGCGAGTTCTATTTCTTTGTTGAGTGCTTGTTTTTCAAACTCCGTTTTTATCGAACTCTTGTGAGCCGCTACACGCGCATCTTTGATGGCTTTGAGTAGGGCAATTTCCTGTGGTATGTATTTCCACATTCCTTCGTTTTCTTTCGTGCTTACGGCTACAGCACCGCCATCTATTTTGGCTGATTTGAATTGCACTTCCACCACCGCTTCATCCGGGTTGAGGATAAGGGGCGTAATGTTGTTATCGGCCAAACCGATCATGTACACGCCGCGGTCGTATTCTTTTTTGCCAAAAGAAAACGTGCCATTGCTCACCACTACCGAATCGATTTTGGTATTGGTGCGGCCATAGGTACTGTAGAGGTACATTTTTTTAGCAGCGGGTGCGCTAATACTTCCTTTCACTTCAATAACTCCGCGCTTATTGCCTTTGTTGGCCTCGGTAACACCATTGGTAAAGGGAATGCTTTCCGCTGTGGTGTTGAGGTCTGCTTTTTTTTCTGGGGCTTTTTCGCCACAGCTACTGAAGGTCATTCCTGCTACGAGGAGAATTCCGAATATGCTCATGTATCTCATCTTTATTCCGGTAAGGAGTCACAAATATACCGGTGCATTTGTTATCAAAAGGCAAAAAAATGCCTCCCCGCTTTGTCAAATACTGTGCCCGCTTAACGGCATTGGGAGTATGTTTGCACCATGAATGAGCAGCAGGCCCTGCAAATACTCGAATGGAACATCCGCCTCGACCCGGAGGAGTATGCGGAATGGCAAGAGGAATGGATTTTTGATCGCAGCAAAGAAGTGCTGCTCAAAGCCTATGCTCCTGTGCTCATTCAAAAGCGCATCGATGAGATGAACAAGGTGCTTGACGCCCTGCAGGTGCTTGGATTTTTTTCAGAAAAAAAGGAAAGCCTTACCATCACAGCAGACCCCACTGACGGACTTTCTTTTTTGCGCAGCTATGAAAAAAACAAAGCGCTAGCAAAAACGGCGATCGCTCAAAGTCGCACCATTAGCGATTTACAAGCGGCTTCTTGTGGGCTGAAAGCCGTTGTGCACGATTACCTGCAGCGGTTCGATTCGTTTTTTCCCGAAATCGAAAAATACCCCGATGCGGTAAAAAGCCAAGAGGAACTGGATACGGCCCGCGTGATTATGGCCTTAAAAAATGGCCCCGCGGATGATGAAATTGCGGGACTTCTTTCCAAAGAAAAAGCGCGCATTGCTTTTCTGCAAAGTCTTTGAATTTTTTCTAGAAAAAAACTACTCGTAACGAAGCGACTCGATGGGATCCATTTTAGCGGCTTTGCTCGCGGGATAATAACCACTGGCGATGCTCACCAAAAAACAAATGGTAGCGCCCAAGAAAAGCCACAACCACGGAACCGTGAAGCCTACGCCCAAAATAAAGCTGAGCACATTGC
>JBDKGH010000123.1:0-25054 GCA_039798265.1 Bacteroidota bacterium
TTCTGGATAACAAGGGCAACGCAACCCGCATCGGCCGCCGTAAAAACGCGGAAGGTAAATTGGAGCGTTTTTCTAAAAAATCTGGGGAGGCATTGAAATGAGCTACGTACCACGTTTAAGAACAAAATACTTCGACGAAGTTGTACCGAACCTTCAAAAGCGTTTCGAATACAAGTCGAGCATGGAAGTTCCACGCATCACCAAAATCTGTTTGAACCAGGGTATTGGTAAAGCTACTGCCGACAAAAAGTTGGTAGAAGCAGCAGTGGAAGAGATGACTCTTTTGAGCGGACAACGCGCAGTTGCAACAAACGCAACCAAAGATATCTCTAACTTCAAACTCCGTAAGGGTGTACCCATCGGAGCGAAAGTGACCCTTCGCGGCGACCGTATGTACGAATTCCTCGATCGTTTGATCGCAGTTTCGTTACCTCGTACTCGTGACTTCCGTGGTGTTAAAGCCTCTGGATTTGATGGTCGTGGTAACTTCACATTCGGTGTGAAAGAGCAAATCATCTTCCCTGAGATCGATCTTGAGAAAGTGAAAGCGATCAACGGTATGGATATTACCTTTGTAACCACCGCAAAAAATAACGAAGAAGCAAAAGCTCTTCTGGAACAATTCGGATTCCCTTTTGTAAAATAATAACCGGAAAACACAACAATGGCTAAGGAATCAATGAAAGCCCGCGAGCGCAAGCGTATTGCTCTCGCAGACAAATACGCTAAGAAACGCGAAGAATTGAAAGAAGCAGGGGATTGGGATGCCCTACAAAAGTTGCCACGCAACAGTAGTAAAGTTCGCATCCGCAACCGTTGCCAACTCACCGGCCGTCCACGCGGTTACATGCGTCAGTTCGGTTTGTGCCGCAACCAATTCCGCGAACTCGCATTAGAGGGACGTATCCCGGGCGTTAAAAAAGCCAGCTGGTAATAATTTAAAAGACAAAGAACGGACATGTTTACCGATCCAATAGCCGACTACCTTACTCGAATCAGAAACGCGCAGACCGCTCGTCACAAAGTGGTAGAGATCCCTGCTTCTAATTTGAAGAAAGAAATCACTCGCATTCTCCATGAGAGCGGTTATATCTTGAATTACAAATTCGAGGATGGCAAACCGGGCACCATTAAAATCGCCCTAAAATACAACCCGAAGACGAAGTCTCCGGCTATCACCAACATCCAACGTGTATCGACTCCTGGTCACCGTAAATACAGCGGTTCAGAAGATCTTCCACGCGTATTGAACGGTCTTGGTATCGCCGTATTGTCAACTTCGAAAGGAGTAATGACTGACAAAGCTGCCCGCAAAGAGAACGTAGGTGGTGAGGTGTTGTGTCTCGTTTATTAATCATTGAAAAAACTCAATTGACCCATGTCAAGGATAGGAAAAGCACCGATTGAAATCGCCAAAGGAGTAGAGGTGACCATGAACAATGGTATCATCACTGTAAAAGGTCCTAAAGGCCAACTCACTCAGGATATCGATTCATCTGTATCGGTTGAGATTAACGACGGTCAAGTTGTATTGACTCGTTCAAGCGATCATAAAGACGCTCGTTCTAAGCACGGTCTTTACCGCGCACTCATCAACAACATGATTGTTGGCGTGAGCACAGGTTGGACACGCAACTTAGAAATGATCGGGGTAGGTTACCGTGCTAAGGCTACTGGCCAACAGCTGGAAATGACCCTCGGTTACAGCCACCCGATTGTATTTGAACTTCCAGCGGAAGTGAAAGTATCGGCTAAAGCTGAAAAAGGGGAGAACCCACAGATTATGCTTGAATCTTATGACAAGCAGCTCATCGGACAGGTAGCAGCGAAAATTCGCTCGCTCCGCTCTCCAGAGCCATACAAAGGAAAAGGTGTTCGTTACGTTGGTGAGTTTGTTCGCAAGAAAGCGGGTAAATCAGCAGCTAAATAATTAGGATAACAATGGCATTCTCGAAAGAAGCTCGCAGAGCAAAAATTCGCACCCGTATCCGCTCAAGGATTCAAGGTACTGCTGAAAGACCACGTCTATCAGTATTCCGTAGCAACAAGCAAATCTACGTTCAGTTGGTTGACGACTTGAAAGGAGTAACGCTTGTAGCTGCATCATCAGCCACTTTGAAAGACAAAGTGACTAAAATTGAACAAGCCGCTTTGGTAGGTAAAAGCATCGCTGAGCGAGCTAAAGCTGCCGGTATCGAAGAAGTAGTTTTCGACCGTGGCGGTTACCTTTATCATGGACGCATCAAATCTTTGGCCGAAGCAGCCCGCGAGGCAGGCCTTAAATTCTAACAGAAGTAATGGCAGAAGCAAGAACAGTTCGCACTAGCGAAACCGAATTGAAAGACCGTCTAGTAGCGGTTAACAGGGTAACGAAAGTAACCAAAGGTGGACGTACATTCGGATTTGCCGCTATCGTAGTAGTGGGCAATGAAAAGGGTGTAGTAGGTCATGGTTTGGGTAAATCAAAAGAAGTTTCTGAAGCTGTTACTAAAGCAGTAGAAGACGCTAAGAAAAACCTGATCAATGTGCCGATCTTCAAAGGTACTATTCCTCACGAGCAAGATGGTAAATTCGGCGGTGCCCGCGTTTTCATCAAGCCAGCCTCTCACGGTACCGGTGTTATCGCTGGTGGTGCTATGCGCGCCGTGCTTGAGTCTGCAGGTGTAACCGACGTATTGGCAAAATCAAAAGGAAGCTCTAACCCACACAACGTGGTAAAAGCGACTCTAGATGCCCTTTCGCGTCTTCGCAATGCTCAAGAAATTGCTCGCCTACGCGGAATCAGCCTAGAAAAACTTTACAAAGGTTAATACCCAAAATAATCATGGCAAAAGTTGTAATTACTCAAGTTCGTAGCGCTATCGATTATCCAAAGCGCCAAAAAGCTACCATCGAAGCTTTGGGTATCAAAAAGTTGAATGTACCTGTTGAGAAAGATCTTTCTCCAAACATCCAAGGTATGATTCGCGCAGTTAGCCACCTGCTTAAAGTGGAGTATAAGTAATCGTTACGATTAACAAGAAGAAAGAATGAAACTCAACGAAATAAAACCAGCTGAAGGTTCTATCAAGAACCGTAAACGTATCGGTCGTGGTGAAGGTTCTGGTCACGGTGGTACTTCTACTCGTGGTCACAAAGGCGCCGGATCTCGCTCTGGTACTAAACGCAAAATCGGCTTCGAAGGTGGTCAAATGCCTCTTCAACGTCGTTTGCCTAAGTTCGGCTTCAAAAATATCAACCGCGTTGATTACAAAGGTATCAACCTCGATACTTTACAAATGTTGGTTGAAAAACATAATCTTACCGTTGTTACTCACGATACACTCGTTGAACACGGTATCTGCAGAAAAAAAGATCTAGTGAAAGTTCTTGGTCGCGGTGAGCTGAAAGGCAAACTCGATGTAAGCGCTCACGGTTTCTCTGCGGCGGCTAAAGAAGCTATCGAAAAACTCGGTGGTACTGTAACCACGATCTAACAAAATTTTATGAAGGGATTCTTCCAAAAATTTCGCGACATCTGGCGTCATGAGGAGCTAAGAAAGAAAATTATCTTCACGCTCACTCTTTTGCTAGTATACCGTATCGGTTCGTACATCGTACTTCCAGGAGTAGATTCTACTCAACTTGAAGCACAAGGTTCTGATGGTCTCCTCGGTTTCCTTGGTCTTTTCACTGGGGGTGCGTTTACCCGTGCCGCTATTTTTGCTTTGGGTGTAATGCCTTATATCTCGGCGTCTATCATCATCCAATTGCTTGGTCTAGCTGTTCCAGCTATTCAAAAGCTTCAAAAGGAAGGTGAAAGCGGTCGTAAAAAGATTAACCAATGGACTCGCTTGCTCACCATTGCCATCGGTTTGGTTCAAGCTCCTGGTTACATCGCTCAGTATGTGCCTGATACAGCCCGCCCTGATAGTCCTTTCTGGATGGTAGGTGCAGTGCTTATTCTTACTTGTAGCACATTATTCGTAATGTGGATGGGTGAGAAGATCACGGACAAAGGAATCGGAAACGGTACTTCTTTGATCATCATGACTGGTATCCTTTCTGACATCCCTCGCGGTTTGTACTCAGAGTATACTGCTCAGTCGCCATTCTTCTTCTTGATCGAATTGGCTACTTTGTTGATCATCATTGGTGCTGTTGTAGCTGTCATTCAAGCGATCCGCCGCATTCCAGTGCAAATGGCGCGTATGAATGCTGCTCCGACTAGCCATCTTCCTCAAGGTGAAGGTGCTCGTAGCTTCATTCCTTTGAGAGTTAACTCGGCGGGTGTAATGCCAATCATTTTTGCTCAGGCAATTATGTTCGTGCCGTTATACCTTCAAAACAATGAATCTTTCCAAGACAACGCCGTTCTTGCGAGCTTGACAAATATTCAAGGTTTTGCCTACAACGCCTTGTTGTTCACCATGATTATCCTCTTCACATTCTTCTACACAGCCATCGTAACGAATCCTAATCAGATCGCCGATGACTTGAAAAGAAACGGGAATTTTGTTCCTGGAGTGAAGCCTGGAAAAGATACTGCAGAGTTTATTGATAGAGTTTTATCCAATATTACCCTTCCTGGTGGTATCTTTGTCGGCCTTATTGCAATATTGCCTTCTTTGATGATGATCATGGGCTTGGCTAAAACGCAACAATTTGCTCAATTCTTCGGTGGTACTTCATTGCTCATCACAGTGGGAGTAATACTAGACTTGTTGCAGCAGATAGAAAGTCATTTGCTTTCTCGCCACTACGACGGATTGATGAAATCTGGTCGTGTAAGAGGAAGACAGAATTCTGCCATCAGCACCGGATATACTGGTTAAGCAAGTGGTAGGAGGTAATAAACCGGTTTATAAAACCGAGGATGAGATTGATCTCATTCGCGAAAGTTCTTTACTTGTTGGAAAGACTCAAGCTGAATTAGCTGCTTGGATCAAGCCAGGAGTGACAACACTTCAACTTGATAAAATAGCTGATGAGTTTATCAGAGATAACGGGGGTTACCCTGGATTTCTCGGGTACAATGATTATCCGAATTCAATATGCGCTAGTGTAAACAGTGCTGTTGTTCACGGAATACCAAACGCAGAACCTTTGAAAGAAGGTGATATTGTTTCGGTAGATATCGGAGTATTGATGAACGGATTTTGGGGTGATTCTGCTTACACCTTTGGCGTAGGAGAGATATCCCCAGAAGTGGCGAGGTTGCTAGAAGTGACAAAACAATCACTTTACGAAGCAATTGAGCAGGCAGTTGCAGGAAAAAGGATGGGAGACATTAGTTTTGCAGTCCAAAATTTTGCAGAGTCAAACGGATATGGTGTAGTAAGAGAGTTGGTAGGCCATGGAGTAGGACGCAATTTGCACGAAGCTCCAGAAGTACCAAACTTTGGACGACGCGGAACTGGATTGCAATTGCTACCAGGTTTGGTTTTGGCCATAGAACCGATGATCAATATGGGGACAAAAAATGTTCGCCAGTTGAACGACGGTTGGACGATACAAACCGCCGATGGAAAACCGAGTGCACACTTTGAGCACACCATAGTAGTAAGGAAAGATAAGGCAGAGATCTTATCATCATTTGAATACGTAGAAGCGGCCTTAGGCCACAAAAAATAATATGGCAAAACAATCGTCCATAGAACTGGATGGAGTAATAGTAGAAGCATTGTCAAACGCAATGTTTCGTGTTGAGCTAGAGAATGGACACATTATCATCGCTCACATCTCAGGCAAGATGCGCATGAACTACATACGTATTTTACCTGGCGATAGAGTGAAGGTAGAGATGTCGCCTTATGATTTGACTAAAGGAAGAATTTGCTTCCGCTATAAATAAAATAGAAAAACGGACCATGAAAGTACGTGCATCGTTGAAGAAGCGTTCCCCAGAGTGCAAAATAGTGCGCCGCAACGGGAAACTTTATGTAATCAACAAGAAGAACCCAAAGTTCAAACAAAGACAAGGATAAAAACATCCCACTAACGGGACAAATTATACATTGACAAATGGCAAGGATTGCTGGTATAGACTTACCGCGTAACAAAAGAGGTGAAATCGGACTCACCTACATCTACGGAATTGGCCGTAGCACAGCGCGCCACATTCTTCTTTCAAACGGAATCAGTCTTGACAAAAAAGTTCAAGATTGGGATGATGAAGATCTTTCGAAAATTCGTGGTCAAATCACCAACGAATTCAAGGTGGAAGGAGCGTTGCGTTCTGAAACTCAAATGAGCATCAAGCGCTTGATGGACATCGGTTGTTACCGTGGTGTACGCCACCGTACTGGCCTTCCTGTTCGCGGTCAAACCACAAAGAACAACGCTCGTACTCGTAAGGGTAAGCGTAAGACTGTGGCCAACAAGAAGAAAGCTGTTAAATAATAAATAGCCCCAAAGAGGTATAGCATCATGGCTAAAGTAGAAAAGAAGAAAAAGAAAAATGTGGTGGTTGAAGCTGTAGGACAAGCACACGTGCAATCTACATTCAACAACATCATCATCAGCCTTACCAATAATTCAGGTCAGGTGATCTCATGGTCGTCTGCAGGTAAAATGGGTTTCCGTGGTTCTAAAAAGAACACACCATACGCTGCCCAAGTTGCCGCAGAACAAGCGACTAAAGAGGCTTACGAACTCGGTCTTCGTAAAGTAAAAGTATTCGTTAAAGGCCCAGGCGCTGGACGCGAATCAGCTATCCGTACCATTCATGGCGGTGGCGTAGAAGTAACCGAAATCGTGGACACCACACCACTTCCTCACAACGGATGCCGCCCTCCGAAGGCTCGCCGAATCTAATCACGTCAATCTAAAGAAGAAATGGCCAGATATATAGGACCAAAGACCAAAATTGCCCGTAAGTTCCGTGAAGCTATCTACGGACCTGATAAAGGTTTGGAGAAACGTAACTACCCTCCCGGACAACACGGTCCAAGCAAGCGTCGTGCAAAGCAATCAGAATACTCTGTACAGCTTACTGAAAAACAAAAAGCGAAGTATACCTACGGTATTCTTGAGCGTCAATTCGAGAACCTTTACAAAAAGGCTTCTGCTAAACCAGGTGTAACTGGTGAGATCTTGCTCGCACTTTGTGAAGCTCGTCTTGACAACACCGTTTACCGCCTCGGTATCGCGAATTCACGCATGGCAGCTCGTCAATTGGTTAGCCATAGCCACATCACCGTAAACGGTAATGTAGTAAACATCCCTTCTTACTCTTTGCGTCCTGGCGATCGTATCGCAGTTCGTGAAAAGTCGAAGTCCCTTCAAACTATCACGCTTTCTCTTGCTAACCGCAGGAAATTCGATTGGTTGGATTGGAACGAAAGCGACAAGCAAGGTGTGTTCATGAACTACCCAGAGCGTGTACAAATCCCTGAGAATATCAAGGAACAGCTCATCGTCGAATTGTACTCTAAGTAATCCTAATTAACACCCATAATTATCCAATGGCTATTATCGATTTCGTAAAACCGGACAAGGTCGTAATGCTTGAAAGCAATGACTTTACAGGGTCATTTGAATTTCGTCCTCTCGAACCGGGCTTTGGAATCACCATTGGCAACGCCCTCCGTAGGATCCTTTTATCCTCTTTGGAAGGCTTTGCTATCACCGCGATTAAAATCGAAGGTGTAGAACATGAGTTCTCTACCATCAAAGGTGTGGTAGAAGACGTTACCGAAATGGTTTTGAACTTGAAACAAGTTCGTTTCAAGCGCCAAATCGAAGGTACCGACTATGAAAAAGTAACCATCACGATCACCGGTCAAGAGCAATTCAAAGCTGGTGATATCAGCAACTTTACAACTGCATTCCAAGTGTTGAACCCAGATCTCGTTATCTGCAACATGGAGTCAAAAGTGAAATTGCGCATCGATATGACTATCGGAAAAGGTCGCGGTTACCGCCCTGCTGAAGAAAACAAAAGCAGCAGCGCTCCTACCGGAACTATCTTCATCGATAGCATCTTCACACCGATTCGTAACGTGAAATTCAACGTAGAAAACTTCCGCGTTGAACAAAAAACCGACTACGAGAAATTGGTGATCGAGATCCAAGGTGATGGAAGTATCACTCCAAAAAATGCTCTACAAGAGGCAGCTAAAATCCTCATCCACCACTTCATGCTATTCAGTGACGAGCGTATTACTCTCGAAACAGAAGCTAAAAAAGAAGTGGAAGAGTTCGACGAAAGCTCGCTTCATATGCGTCAGTTGTTGAAGACCAAATTGGTTGACATGGATCTTTCTGTTCGCGCTCTCAATTGTTTGAAAGCAGCTGACATCGAGACTCTCGGAGACCTCGTATCTTACAACAAAAACGACCTGTTGAAATTCCGTAACTTCGGTAAGAAATCTCTTACTGAGTTAGAAGAACTTGTAGAAGGTAAAGGTCTACAATTCGGAATGAATGTTTCGAAATACAAACTCGACCGCGATTAATTGAGTACCGTAG
The DNA here is from genome assembly GCA_039798265.1 of Bacteroidota bacterium. Lineage (GTDB taxonomy): Bacteria > Bacteroidota > Bacteroidia > Flavobacteriales_D > Sanyastnellaceae > JBDKGH01. Next base: position 8,452 of record JBDKGH010000123.1, read on the forward strand.
GGTACATACACCAAGAAGAAAATGAGACACGGAAGAACAATCAATCACCTCGGACGCCGCGCTGAACACCGCCAGGCGCTCCTTATGAACCTCGCTTGCTCCCTCATTGAGCACAAGCGAATCAATACCACTGTGGCAAAAGCTAAGGCTCTTCGTAAATATGTGGAACCACTTATTACTAAGTCTAAAACCGACAGCACCCACAGCCGCCGTACTGTATTCAGCTACCTCAAAAATAAAGAGGCTGTAACTGAGCTTTTCCGCGAAGTTGCTCCTAAAGTGGCTACTCGTCCTGGTGGATATGTTCGCATCATCCGCACTGGCAACCGTCTAGGTGACAACGCCGAAATGTGTTTGATCGAGCTAGTTGACTTCAACACCATCTATGGTAAAGAAGCCGCTAAATCAGCTGCGAAAAAACGCACTCGTCGTAGCAGCGTGGCTAAAAAAGCTGACGCTCCTGCTGCCGAAGGTGAGGCTCCAGCCGCTGGTGAAGCTACTGAAGCGAAACCAAAAGCAAAGCGCACTACAAAAAAGAAAACTGACGAAGGAAGCGCTGAATAAGCCTCCCCAACTCAAAAGAATAAAAAGCCCTCTCCCCTCGAGAGGGCTTTTTCATTTTACGTTGATATTTTTTTGAAAAAGTGCCCCATCCTTTGTTGTACTTTTGCCCCCCAAATGACACGAGAATTTGTTCCTGCAGTACTCATCTTAGAAGATGGAACTGTTTTTCACGGAAGGTCATGCGGAGCAATCGGCACTACCACCGGAGAAATTGCTTTCAATACCGCAATGACGGGCTACCAAGAAGTATTTACCGACCCCTCTTATTATGGCCAAGTGCTAGTAATGGCTACGGCTCATATCGGTAACTACGGAACGCATCGCGATGAAATTGAATCCGAATCGTGCAAAATTGCAGGTATCGTGATCAAAAAATTTTCTGATGTTGCTAGCCGCATTGGACCAATCGGTACCCTTCAAGATTATCTCGTAAAGGACAATAAAGTTGGTATCTGCGATATCGATACCAGAGCCCTTGTAAGGCACATTCGCCAAGCAGGTGCTATGAACTGCATCATTTCTTCAGATAATGCCGATATCGAAGCCTTAAAGGCCCATTTAGCCACAGTGCCCTCCATGGACGGTCTTGAACTTTCTTCAAAAGTGTGTTGCACCGAACCATTTTTCGAGGGTGATCCGAACGCCACGTTCAAAGTGGCAGTGCTCGATTTTGGCGTAAAGAAAAATATTCTCCGTTGCTTAACCGAGCGTGGCTGCTATCTACAGGTGTTCCCCATGAACGCTACAAAGGAAGAGGTGCTTGCCTTTAACCCAGATGGAATCATGTATTCCAACGGCCCTGGTGATCCCTCAGTAATGACTAATACTATCGCTTTGGTGAAAAGCCTCATTGAATCTGGTGTACCTGGATTTGGAATCTGCTTGGGGCATCAAATTATCGGACTTTCACAAGGACTTAAAACAGTGAAAATGTTCAATGGTCACCGCGGTATCAACCACCCGATTAAAAATTTGGTGACCGGAAAATCAGAAATAACTAGCCAAAATCACGGATTCGTTGTTTCCAAAGAAAGCGTAGCGGGTAATGAAAATGTTGAGGTGACCCACGTTCATCTCAACGATGATACGATAGCCGGTATTCGTTTGAAAAACTACCCAGTGTTCTCTGTACAATATCACCCCGAAGCTTCTGCTGGCCCACATGATTCCCGTTACTTGTTCGATCAGTTTATTCAAACGATCGCCAAAAACAAGGAGTCTATTGTCGCTTAGTTTGCGATTTTGGTCGAAATGTTAAAAGTTTAAGGGGTTCAGTGGATTGATTTTGAATTAGTCGAGTAAATTAGCTGTCCCAAAATAAATCCATGAAGACTTTTCTTAAATGGTCAGCTGTTTTGTTGAGCCTTCTTGTGATCTCTTGTACAAAAGAGTATTTCAATGACCAAACTACCTCAACGGCTTCATCCAGTAATGCGCTTTCGTTGCGAGTGCTTGGACCGGTAAGTGAAAGTTTCAACACTGGAACCAAGACGGCCTACACAACTGGCAACGTAACATTAGCAAGTGGCTCATGGAACTTCAATGATGCGTTGTTGGGTAATTCTACGTCGGACAGGAAGAATGGAGCTCAATCAGCTCGTTTGCGCAACTTAGGTAGTTTGACCATGAATTTCGACAAAGAAGATGGTGCTGGAACAGTAACCATCAGCCATGCGAAATACGGAACGGATGGAAATAGCGATTGGCAACTTTGGTATTCTACCAATAGCGGAGCAACCTATGTTCAAGCTGGAGCTACGGTTACTACGTCTTCTACTAGTCTTCAAGTGGCGACTTTCCCTATCAATGTAGCTGGGTTGGTGCGTTTCCAAATCAGAAAGTCTACGTCAAATACGTTTCGTATCAATTTTGATGACTTTGCGATTTCAAATTTCACAGGTACTAATCCAGCACCACTCATGGCTTCCATAAGTCCATCGAGTGCCACTGCAGGCGGTGCTTCTTTCAATCTAACCGTTACGGGATCTAACTTCGTGAATACATCAGTAGTTCGTTGGAATACTACCAATTTGACCACTACATACGTGAGCGCAACTCAATTGACAGCTTCTGTACCGGCTAGCTTAATTGCGAGTGCGGGTACGGCAAGTGTTACAGTATTTACCGGTACTCCTGGTGGAGGCACATCAACAGGTCAAACATTCACGATCAATGCAGCACCTGTTGTTACGGTCAAGAAATTTTTGTTTGATAATAAACATGCTCAAACAGCGGGAAATGCTGACTGGGTGATCGATCAAGACAACAACATTGCTCAACGCTATCCTACTCCCTTGCAAAGCACAGTGACCTCCTCCACAGCTGGCACGTATTGGAACGGTGCTATTTCGAGTTGGGCGATTGCTCTTGTTAAATCGGGGTATCAAGTAGAAACACTTCCCACTACAGGTTCTATTACTTACGGTAATACAACCAACCCTCAAGACTTATCGAACTACGACGTTTTTGTAGTGGTGGAACCCAATAAATTGTTTACAGCAGCCGAAAAAACGGCCATATTAACTTACGTTCAAAACGGTGGTGGTTTGATTTTGGGCAGCAATCACTTTGGGTCTGATAGAGATAATGATGGTTGGGACGCTCCGAGTATTTGGAATGATTTCATGACCAACAATTCCGTTCAAAACAATCCTTTTGGATTGTCTTTCGACCTAGTTAATGTTTCAGGTAGCACTACGAATATTGCCCCCTTAGCAACGAGTACTATTTTAAGTGGTTTGAAAGGAAATGTTACTTCTGTTGAGTTTAATAGTGGTGGCTTAATGACGCTTAACCCTACAGCCAATTCCACTGTTCAAGGCTTGGTTTGGCAGTCAGGATCAACTCAGGGAAATGCCAATGTAATGGCTGCTTCTGTCCTCTATGGCAGCGGAAGAGTATTCGCTATTTGCGATAGTTCTCCAAGCGATGATGGCACTGGCGCTGCAGGAAATACGCTGTTTAATGGATGGTCTGTTTTTAGTCATACCCAGCTGTTTATGAACGCATCGCTTTGGTGCGCAGATGTTCAATAAAAAATAATGCTCAAAAAAAATCCCGGAATTTTCCGGGATTTTTTTTTCTCAAAATTCGTTTAGGTCATTTGACAAATAACACCACCCATGAGGGCTAATGTGATAATCCAATAACCAGCGTGAATAGCTATATACTTGAAGCTTCTGCGTTCGAATAGAGCATTTACAGCGATGATCGGTGTTACAAATAAAAGACCTACTATGGTGCCGTGTAAAGCTCCGTGTTTGAAGGTGCGGAAACGATCGCCATACTCCGTCATAAAGCTAGTTAATACTTGATTGGTATGCGATCCTGTAGTCATTACATCGGGTTCGCCTTGGAGAATAGAAAATACGTGGAATTGGTGAATCACGGAGAATTCCAAAACAAATCCGATGAAGAACGAACACACGTAAACCAAAACAAAAGTGAGCGCCATGCGACCACCACTAGGGCGCTCTGGTGAAACTCCAGCAGCCTTCATCCAAGCGTTGGCAAATAATAGGGGTGAATAATAGATAAAGCCGATAACTAGTGGAATCAGCGCGGCAAGGGCAATTACGCCAGGGTTAATGTGTAGCATAGTGTAGTGATTTTGGATGGAAATATACTCTTTTTCTACTATGTGCCTGATTGTATAAAAACAATCTTACTTGTTGTTAAATGACACCCTGAAAATTCCGCAAATCTCCTAATTGAGTAATATACTTGCACTTCAAATTTTAAACCCATATTCAATGTCAACCATTGCGAAGATCATTGCACGGCAGATCCTTGACTCCCGTGGAAATCCTACTGTAGAAGTAGATGTATTTACAGATCAAGGTGTGATGGGACGCGCAGCAGTACCGTCGGGTGCATCAACAGGTATGCACGAAGCGGTAGAGCTACGCGATTTGGACAAATCGGTTTACCTCGGTAAAGGGGTGATGAAAGCCGTTCAAAACGTAAATGAAACGTTGAACGAGCAATTGGCCGGTGCTTCCATTTTCGATCAGAATCTTATTGACCGCGTTATGTGCGGCATCGATGGAACAGAAAACAAAGCTGTTCTTGGTGCTAATGCCATTCTCGGTGTTTCTCTTGCTGTAGCTCGCGCTGCAGCTGATACGATTGGCATGCCTTTGTACCGCTATGTTGGCGGTGTAAATGCCAATACACTTCCTGTTCCACTCATGAACATCATCAACGGTGGTGCGCATGCTGACAACAAAGTAGATGTACAGGAATTTATGATTCTACCTGTAGGTGCTGATACCTTCAGCGAATCACTGCGCATGGGAGCTGAAGTTTTTCATCACCTCAAAGCGGTTTTGAAAAAACAAGGTCACTCAACCAATGTAGGTGATGAAGGTGGTTTTGCGCCTAACCTTGCTAGCAATGAAGATGCACTAAAAGTGGTAATGCAAGCAATTGAAGCGGCAGGCTACCGCCCAGGTGAAGATATCTGCATTGGCTTGGATTGCGCAAGCACAGAATTTTATGATGCGGAGAAAAAACTCTACATCCTAGGCAGTACAGGTGAACAACTGACCAGTGCTCAAATGGTAGATTACTGGGCTGAGTGGTGTAAAAAGTACCCCATCGTTTCTATTGAAGACGGCTGCGCCGAAGATGATTGGGACGGTTGGAAATTGATGACCGAAAAACTCGGCAACAAAACACAGCTTGTTGGCGACGATTTGTTCGTTACCAATGTTACCCGCCTAAGCACCGGTATTCAGCAAGGAATTGCAAATTCAATTCTAGTAAAAGTGAACCAAATTGGAACACTCACTGAAACCATCGATGCTGTGAACATGGCACACCGTGCGGGTTATACGAGTGTGATGAGTCACCGCTCGGGTGAAACAGAAGACACAACCATCGCTGATTTGGCTGTTGCATTGAACAGTGGTCAAATTAAAACAGGTTCTGCTTCTCGTAGTGACCGGATCGCGAAATACAATCAGCTTCTTCGTATCGAAGAAGAGTTGGGTAAAATGGCTTATTTCCCTGGAAGAAATTTCCCATTCAAACCATAAACTGAACGTTTATCAAATAAAAAAGGCTGTCTCGGTTATTCCAAGACAGCCTTTTTTTATTCCACCAATTTTATTGAACAGCAGCCGTAATAACGGTTTGCTTAATCTCATTTTTAACGGGTGATAATGTTTTGAGGTAAGCGTAAATCGCCTTTAAATCGTTATCCGATAATTTTTGAAATGGCTCCCACGGCATTTCACTTCCGGGTATGATACGTCCTTTGCGAATGCGCTGAATGAAGTCCGCTTCTGTCCATTGAGCAATTTTACCCGTTGTGGGATCGGGTGTCAAGTTGGGTGTCACGCATATTATCCCCGGTCGGGTGGAGGAAGGCATCGCAAAACCTCCAGCATAATATTCTCCCACATAAGCGCCGGTCTTTAAATCGCGATTGGTATGACATCCGCGACAATTGGCCACATAATTGGCCAAATACTCACCATACGCAGCTGTGGTGTCGGCCTTCATCGACTTTGGAACTTCTTTACCTGCCTCAGGCCCTACAGGCTCCATTAGGAAGGCATAAATCACTTTTCCCATGAAGTTGTATTCCGATTTAGGAACTTCTTTTTTGACCTTAGGTTGAGCTCTTAAATACGAGAGAATGGCAATGAGATCTTCATCCGATGTGTTGTGAAATGGCATCATGTCGAGGAGCGCTCTGCCATCATGCCCAACACCATAACGCAGTGCGCGAGCAATCTCCGGGTCTGTAAGGTTGCCAATACCGGTTTCATCAGGTGTTAAGTTTGGGGTGTGAAGTGTACCAATGGGCAGATTAAAAACAAAATTGCCTTCTAAGGGTACTTGTTTTCCTGCCTCAATATCGTCCCAGTTTTCTACCGGATTATGACAGTGGGTGCAATGTGCAGGGCCATTCACAAGGTAGTTACCTCGCGCAATAATGCTGCTGTCGGTGCTAGCATGTAAATCGGGATAAGGCGCATCGTACGTTTTGCTTTGTCGAATGTAAACGGTAGAAAGAAGAACCACGATAAGAAGTACAATAGTAATAGCAAGCCACTTGAGTGCTTTTTTTAGCGTTTTCATAAAGGTAAAGGTTTAAGCAAAAAAGTATTTAAATACTTCGAGGTGAAGATATAACAATCAATTTGAAAAAAGACAGATTCTAAAAAGATGATTCAGCTTGGGTTATTTCGTATTTTCGGCGTTGCACACTCGCACGATATGAATTCCTCAAAACAAAAGGTCGCTTTATTACACGTTATCAATCCTGATAAAACTCTCCGTGGCCCCGACTTTTTTTTTGCGCTTTTTTATAAAGAATACTTGAAGTATGAGGCATCTAAATACGATCTGTATTTCGTGCTGAAAACAAACTCGAAAACAAAGCTTATTCAATTATTCGAGGAGTGGAAAATTCCTACGGAAAAATTGATCATCCTCGAGAATCATAACAACCGATTAAAAGGTATTTTGGAATGGTGGGATTTTTTTAAGGTCGCTCGCAAATGGAGATTCGCTGCGTGGTTAGTTTGCACCTTTAGAAGTCCGGAAGAACAACTTTTTCAGTTGAGTACTTTACGTGGACTGACCAAAATGCAAGGGGCGAAAATGATCTTCGCGATCACCTACGCACTACTCCCACAAGCTTTTGAAGAGCGAACGAAGTATGGTTTTTACGAGCGTGATCGATGGAAATATGGCATCCTATTTAAGAAAATTCAATTCGACGCCTTCTATTCGTGGTATCAAAATTTTGAAGAGTGGACTCATCGATCTCCAATGTTCAGCTATGGTCCTTATGTGGAAGTATTGCAAAGTAGGTTTTGTGACATTGAAAAGTTTAAACCGAGCGAAAAAAAGAAATGGATCGTATTTGCTTCAGCTTTGGAGAGTTACAAGCACCCGATGACGGTAGTGAATGCCGCTATTCAATTGCATGCTGAACATCCTCAATTGATGAAAGAATGGAAATTTTATCTCATCGGAAATGGCACGATGAAGGATGAAATCATTCGAAAAATTCAAGATCATCAGCTTGAGAAGTTTGTAGAGGTAGTGACTGGAGTGCGCGATATTTCTCCAATCATTAATCAGTCGATGTGTTTTGTTTCTGGTCAAGAAGAGGAGAATTTTCCAAGCTTAGCGATGAATGAATGCATGGCTGCGGGAAATGCCATCATTGCCCGGAATGTTGGTCGCACGCACCTTTTTGTGCATCACGAAAAAAACGGATTTCTTGTTGACGCGGCTGGCGAAAGGGCGGTGGAGGAGGGAATAAAACGATTTGTACTGATGGGCTCACAGGAGCAACAAGCACTGGGTGCCTACAGCCGATGGATGTGCGAGAACATTCATACTCCTCTCCATTTTATCCAACAAACAGAGGAGTTGTGGGATAAAATGATCGGTTAATTTTCTGAATTAAATTCTTGAATAAAGCGAAAGTCGATTCCGCAATTCCGTGCGAAGAGTTGATCGGTTTCCGTATCGCCGATGTACACGCATTTCAAGTGCGATGGTATCTGTAATGATTGGAAACTATCGGGCGCTGGTTTGGGCTTAGTTGCATTGGCATAAATAACCTCGATGTGCTTGCGCAAACCACCCCAATCAATATGGTTGACTTTGTTTTGTTGCTGCAACACATTCCCGTTGGTAATTACAAAAACTTTACACTGGCTCAAGGCCTGTATTAATAAGGCTTGTGAAGTAGGGAAAAGCAGCAGTTTTTCAGGAAGTTCTACCTCGCGCATCCAAAGAAGCAATTGATCTATTTCAATTTGCTGTAAGTTGAAGTGCATGATCAATTTATTGAATAGTTGCTCTCTGCCAGCAGTTTCAAAGGTGTGTATCAAAAACGTGCTAGTTGCTTCAGAATTTAATTCGGGATGAAGCTGTGTTAGTTTTTCTCCAATGGTCCTATATGCTGCATAGAGGTAGTCTTTTTCAGCATATAATGTATTGTCCAAATCAAAAAGGACTACATCATAGGACTGAAAGAATGTGCTGTCCGACATTAATGAAACACCTCCATGTAATAACGGGTAAACGATACGCCCCACTTGGGTTCATCGAGTGGGGGAATGGTTTGATAAAATTCTTGAAGCACCGCATTTAATGGCAGATTGATACCTGCGCCTAATGCACTTACACTCGTGCCTTGTATGCGTGGATTAATTTCAAGAACTTTAAATTGTCCATCTTCGGCTTGTTTTACTTGGATGCCAATAGGACCGCTGAGGTTCATGGAAGAAATGATGGCACGTGCATATTCAATAATGGTCTCGTTTTTTTCAAATCGACCTTTGGTAGAAATACCTTCTACCATTTTTAATCGACGACGAGGCACTATGCAATAGGGCTCACCTTGAAATACAAGTGTATCTATCGTAAACTCATCTCCCGGTAAATACTCGGAAACCAAAAACTCCGGAAAAGGCTTGCCTTCAAAAGTGCTTTTGATTTTACTCAAGGATGAATACAAGTTAGAGGGCTTGTAATTCATCAATAGATCATATTCGTCAATTTGTTCTGAAAGCACACGCACACCACGACTTCCGTTAGAAACACTTGGTTTTACCACCACGTTTTTTTGCGGATAACCGAGTTCGATGGCCGCTAGCTCAAGCTCTTCGAGTGAATGGACTATTTTAAATTCTGGCACAAGAATGTGATGTTTTTTTAAATGATCAACGAGCGCTGATTTATCATTCGCGATGCGCAAGCTTTCATCATCACTTACAATTATGCGAATGCCATGTTGTAAAAACCGCTCTTTTTCACCCGCCAACTTGAAGAGCTCTCGAGTAACAAGCGGAAAAAGCACATCTATTTTATGCTCTATTGAAATAGCCAATAAGCGATCGATAAAATCGGGGTCGGATGCTAGAGGTAATTCAATGAAAGCCTCGTTAAGATAACGGCCTACCGCTTCCGGATTGGCATCACCAACGAGAAGTTGAATGCGGGAGTCCATTTTTAAGCAGCGAATGATTCCTGCTGCTCCTGGAGCTCCTCCGCCCGTCATAAGTACGCGAATGTTTGACATGGTGTGGTATTACAGCATCCAACGAATGACTTCAAAGGCTTCAGCATATTTCACGCCTATCTGAACTCCACGTGTAGTGGCCAACGATCGAATGAAATCCGGGTTGAGGTAGGTGCGTTGCTTTTGCGTTTCGTACTTTTCTAAAGCGTTGATTTTTTTCTGAATGTGATTGTCATCCACTATGCTGAAGGCTCGAGTATTGAACGCAATGTTGTTCCAAGGCATTTCATAACCCAATAACGAACAGTTTTTAAATGCACGAAGTCCTTCTTGCGAAATCACTTGGTGATCTTGGTGAATGTCCGTTGGACTAGGCACATAAACGATATCGGGTTGAATTTGCTTTTTCAGCTTCACCATTTCTTCTAGAATATCTTGGCGAACATCATAGAAACGACGAACATCAAAATCAAATAGGATCAGGTTTTCGTTGGGCAATCCGAGCTCTTTAGTCGCTAATGCAACTTCTTTGGCTAAGGTGTCAGGTGCCCAACCAGCAGGTAACGAGCGACTGCAGATGGAAAAGGCTACGTAGTAAACCTCATCTCCTTTTTCTATCTGTTTGGCAATAGTAGCTCCACATCCTAATTCTCCATCATCGGTGTGTGGCGCCAGTACTAATATGCGCTTTGAACTCATAGTCGATCGTTTTGTTTGGTGCCCGAAATTAGTGAGTTTGGGCCAATAATGTTGAGATTATTCTTTATTCTCAGCCTCGGCATGTCCTAGATATTTGCGCACCAGGGCATGCCCTAGATAAATAAGGGGCGTTAAGCTTATAGCTATGAGCAGCTTCAAAATATAGTTAGTCGGAGCAATGGTCATATAATCACCAAAGCTCATTTTACCCGGCAAATAAAATCCTATAAACAATACGACATAACTGTCGATGAGCTGCGACAAAACAGTGCTACCTGTGCTTCGAAGCCAAATAAATCGATTGCCCGTCTTGCTTTTGATCCAGTGAAAAAGGGAAGCGTCTAACAATTGTGACAGCAAAAATGCCGAAATGCTTCCTACGATAATCCACGGCGCTTGCCCGAATACCGCTCTATATTGTTCATCCGTTGCTAGACCGGAGTTGGGGATTTCTTTAGCAGGTATGTTCAGTGAAAGAACCACAATGAAAAAACAATACGCAATCAAAATGGAAGTAATCCAAGAAACTCGGCGAACGGCTTTTTGACCATAAAATTCATTCATCAAATCGGTCAATAGAAAAACAATCGGCCACGGCAAAATACCGATAATGGTAATGAAAGGGCCGATTTTCCAGTCGCCTAATTCTAGGGCAATGGGAATTTCAACAAGCTTGTTGGAGATCAACTCTGCTGTTACGGCGTTAGTAATGAAAAGTCCGGCTAGAAAAATAAAAAGCCATTCTTTTCTTCGCGTAAAAGTGGTTGTAATGGGTTCTGTCATGGTTATTTTACAATCGTAAAGCGGTCTGTGTTCACTTGTAAGAAATATACTCCGGAGGCATATGACGCGGTGTCAATGAGGAGATCACCATTGGTTTTTCCCTGATACACCAACTTCCCGTGAGCATCACAGATCGTCAATTTTCCTTTTTTAGAAATCAATTGATAGTGATCAGTAGAGAGTTGGGTTAAGGTGCTTTCTGCTTTGTTTGGTTGATCGCCTACTGAAACCGAACCAGTGCGAACAGCCCATGCATAGCGACCTTCACGAATGTTGTTGATCTCGATTTTCCCATTGTAATTTGTAGCACTTCCCAATGTGTTGATGGTGAAATCTGTCCATTCTGTCCAAGCACTCAAGGTGTTGGGTTGGTATAAAACGATAAGGTCGTTTTCATCGAAGTTGTTATTGTCGAGGTATTCGAAAAACAAAGGATCAAAATAATTATTGGCCGTTACCGCGGAGTTGCCGTAATAATTAATGGTGAGCGAAGTGCCTGTTTCAGGAAATGTGCCGCGTACATCCCACCATCTATCTGGAGAAATGAAATATTCGGTGAAGGGAATAAATACCGGTGTTTCTGCCGCACTCCAATGGTTTTCCGCGCGAACCCACAAGGGATATGCGGCCGTTGCATCGGTGATTTCAATCGAACATTCGGCATAGTCTAAGGTGATGGCATCCGCATTTTCGAAGATAACGTTTTCGCCTAGAACGGCCTGCGGCAAACGATTGTTTCCATTGAGATATACAGCATGCGCTGCAAATGACTCGGGCAGTGTTAATTCCAATACATCAAATTCTTCATCGATGATTACATCAAAATGAATTTCACTTCCATCGGCTGATTTCGCAGTTAACTGCATTGGCACTGCACCATAATTACTCGGACCATAATGGCTTTTGTGCTCGGCATGTACTACTAGTTGTTGATTGGTTTGTTCGAAGTGATTGATGCGGAAGGAAGGATAACCGGGCTGAAAGATCCAGTAGTCAAAAAAATCGGTCAAGTTTGCAGCGGTGTAGTTTTGGAAAAAATCACGTAAATCGTAACTAGAGATGTCGGAAAAACTGCGCTGCTCTTGGAATTCACGACAGGCAGTGAAAAATGCGTCATCACCCATGTAGTGGCGAAGGGCATGAGCCATTATGGAACCTTTTTGATACACGTGTGTGCCGTAGGTAATCTCATGAGGCACGGGACTTACCGGGTAGCGACCTCCATCATCTTGATGCGCGTGGAGAAGTACATTTTTGTGCACGTCTTTGAGGTAATCAATGTAAGCGGTTTCTCCGTAGAGTGCTTCCGTGAATAACGCTTCACTAAAGCTTGCCCACCCTTCGTTGAGCCACATGTCTTCTGCTGTTCTGCAGGTAACATTATCGCCCCACCAGTGATGACTTATCTCGTGAGCATACAGCGTTTCATAAGCTAGCGAACCGTCAACTGCAAACTTGGGATAAGCAATATTGGTAGCGTGCTCCATAGCACCTCCACTAAAGGGCACCACCACATAGCCCACACGCGGCCAACGGTATCGGCCGTAGTGATTTTCAAAGGCATTTAATGTGGGAACGAGGTTCACAAAACTGTTCTTCATAGCCGTTGTATCAGCAGCTTTGGCTACCAACCAAATGGGAATATCATCGCCATTGATGGACGTAAAGTTCTGATGTACCTCTGCGTAGTTTGTAGCGGCTATCGAAGCGATATAGGTTGGAATGGGTTGAGTGAGCTGCCAGTGTGTAAGTAAACTATCGGTTCCTACTGTCTCTTCACTGACGCGAACACCTCCGCAATAGGCGCGGCGACCTCCATTGGTCAATACATGTACCGAGTAGGTAGAACGTTCTACAAAATTATCAAAGCAGGGAAACCATACGCGACCATAGTTGTGTGGATCGGCATCGAAACCTACACCCATGTTATAGGCATATCCTAAACTGAAGTAAAAACCTCCCCATGTGGGATCATTGGCCGGATTCCCACGGTAATAAACAGTCAGTTGATAAGGATCATTTTCCGAAAGGGTAGAAGAAGTGGTGATAAAAAGATCGGGTGAGTTGTGCGTAAAGTCCAGCGGACCGTTGGGACCTATAACACTGTCCACGGTCAATTCTTCTAAATCGAGATGAATTTCATTGATGTTATTCATCAAGCTGATGAAGTCAATGGTACACGCACCTTTGATTTGCTGGTTGCTCATGAGAGTCAAATCCAGGGTAATATCGTAGTTGATTACATCGAGTGTATCGCTGCGATCATTGCCGCTTTTAACGGGCGATGTCGGCTGGTCAGTTTTGTGCTGTGCAAGTAAAAGTCCTGTTGCACACCAAAGCAACAGACATAATAGGGTGCGGCGAAAATTCATCATCTATAAGGCTATGAATACAAAGATGCACTTTTCTTGTTGGCCGTGAAGGCTTTTTTTAGAGTGAAGTAGGGTAAAAAGGATTCCCCTTGTAAAAGTTTTGCTTGGAATCCTAAACTGCAGTTAATTTGGATTTGCAAGGAAACCTTTTATTGAAATACTATGAAACCCAGCAACGAACTGTTCGATTTGATCAAGTCGTTATCCAAGAGTGAAAAACGCTTTTTTAAACTCCAAAGCGCCCTGCAAAGCGGGGACAAAAACTATGTGCGTTTGTTTGATGTCATCGATCGAATGGACGAATATGACGAGGAGCAAATTAAAAAGACGTTTAAGGGAGAGAAGTTTATCAAGCACTTGCCTTCCGAAAAAAATCACTTGTATAAGCTGATTTTAAAGGCGCTTCGCAGCTATTATGGCGATACCAGCATCAGCAGTATTCTCAAGCAGGAAATCAAGAACATAGAGATTCTCTATAATAAAGCACTTTTTGATGAGTGCAATAAGTTCTTAGTTCGAGCCAAAAAAATGGCCATCAAGTATGAAAAATTTTATTACTTGTTTGAGCTGATCAACTGGGAAAAATCGCTCCTAGAAGAGGCTTTTGAGGATGGACAATTTACCAAGGACCTCGATACGCTCATAAGAGAAGAGCAGGACGTAATTGAGAAATTGCGTAACCTCGCGGCTTATCACGTTCTTTATTCCAAGATCAATTACGTTTTCCGCAGCGGTGGTTATGCGCGCACCGCCGAGAACAGAGCGATTGTAGAAGAGATTGTCAATCACCCGCTCATCAAGGGAAAAAACACAGCCCTTTCGCGCCGCGCTGCTACCATTTGTTATTACACCCAAGGCTTTTGCAACTTGGCCAATGGCGATTACCAAACGGCTATAGATAAGTTTGCCCGTGTCATTCAAATTCTCGATGAGCACGAGCATTTACGTGCCGATTTGTCGAAACGATATATACGAACCTTAGCCAATAGCATTACGTGCTTAACCTCTTTAGGCCGCTTCGACGAGGCTCGCAAATTGGTGTCAACTATTCGTGAATATCAAGGTAAAGAAGGCTTTGAGCATACCGATGTGCAGCTCAGTATATTTAAGAGCACTGTGATGGCTGAGTTAGAAATATGCCGTCAATCTGGCGATTTTGCCAAGGGTGTTCGTGATGCTGAAGAAAGCATGAAAAAGCTCTCAGAATATGAAGGTCGTTTGCATAAAGAACAAGAACTGACTTTCTTTTATCAATATGCCTATATCTACTTTGGTGCAGGGCAATATAGCAAGGCCTTGTATTGGATCAATAAGGTATTGAACGATAATGAAAATACCTTGCGCCAAGACATTTATAGCTATGCACGTCTATTTAATTTGGCGATCCACTTCGAATTGGGCAATCTCGATTTGTTGGAGTACACCATTAAATCTACCATGCGTTATCTGCAGAAACGAGAGCGCGATTTCCCAATGGAAAAAGTGATCATCGAATACTTTAAAAAGATCATTAAAAATCAATCCAATGCAGAACGCAAGAAAGTGTTCGAAGCCTTCCGCAAAGAGATCGCCATTCTCACCCAAGAACCAGAGAATGAAGTGGTGCTGAAGTATTTTGACTTTGTGAAATGGATCGATTTGAAAATAAAAGAACTATAAAGAGAAGGAGAATTTAATTTTCCTTTGAGTAAAAATAAAAATGGCCGACTCTAAAGAGACGGCCCTTTTTTATTTTCTAACCGAGTGATTAGGCTTTACCTAATTCGATCGCTAAAAGCTTTTCGATTTTTTCTTGTTCTTCACGGGCAAGATCAGCGTCAACCAAAATACGTCCACTGTGCTCATCAACGATTACTTTCTTGCGAGCAGCAACGTCCATTTGTTTTTGTGGTGGTATTTGAATGAAAGATCCAGCAGAGGCTTCACGCTCGATGGGCACAACAGCAAGGCCGTTAGGCGCGCCACCGCGAATACGCTCATAAGCGTCCACTAAACGCTGCTCGATCAATTTTTTCGCTTCATCACTTTTCGCTCTTAAGAAAGTTTCTTCTTTTTGAGTTTCAGCGATGATTTCATCTAGCTCTTGGCGTTTCACACGAAGGTCATTTCTACGCTCTTCTAATTTGATTTTAGAAGCATCGAGAATAGCACCTTTTTGTTCGCGAGATGATTCGTATTCTTTAATACGCTTCTTGAACAATTGAATTTCGAGTTCTTGGAATTCGATCTCTTTGTTGAGCGATTCAAATTCGCGGTTGTTCTTTACTTTTTCTAATTGCTCTTTGTACTTTTTAATTGCGGCCTCGGCATCTTTAATGCTTTGTTTCTTTTCCGCGATTTCAGTATCCAAACCATTGACTTCTTCATTGAATTTTTCAATGCGGGTGTCCAAGCCGGCTACTTCATCTTCTAAATCTTCTACTTCTAACGGCAATTCGCCACGCATAGAACGGATTTTATCGATGCGCGAATCAATCAATTGAATGTCGTACAACGCGCGAAGTTTGTCTTCTACGGTTATACCTTTTTTACTTTCTTCGCCTTCTATGAAGGCTAAACGCGGTGAGGGTTTACTGGCCATGTCTTCTATTACTTCCTGTTTGGGTTTTTCTTTTTCTTGCGGTCTGTTGATGATTGCGATTGGAGCGTATTTCACTCCTGGCTTTCCATCTGGTCCGGGTGGAACATAAATGGGGTTGGCCACAGGTTTTGGTTGTGGAGGCAACACAGGTTTCGGTGGTTCTACCACCTTTGGTGCTTCAGCTTGCGGAGCTTTGGCAGGAGCTGCTTTGGCTTTTGGAGCTTCTACTTTCGGAGTATCAGCTTTTGGAGCTTCTACTTTTGCAGTTGGTGCTGGTTTGGCTTCTGCCTTTTTTACCTCGGGCTTTTTCACCTCTGGTTTTGCTGCAGCAGCGGGTTTCTCAACAACAACTTTTTTAGGATCCACCTTGGCAGGTGCAGTCTTCTTTATTTCAGCTTTTACAGCAGGTGCTGGCTTTTTCGGTTCAGCCTTTTTAGCAACAACGGGGGCTGGTTTTGCCACCACCTTTTTCGTTGGAGCGGCTTTAACTGGAGCAGCTTTTACCGGTGCTTTTTTAGCAGGCGCTTTCTTAGCAGGTGCTGGTTTCGCCACTACTTTTTTAGCCGGCGCTTTTTTTACCGGTGCTTTTTTAATGGGAGCCTTTTTAAT
>JBDKGH010000124.1:0-10893 GCA_039798265.1 Bacteroidota bacterium
AAAACCTTTATGCGCAAGGTGATTATGAAGCCGCCTTGGCGCAGCTGACTGTCGCCGACATCAAAGACCCTCAGGAGTACAAACTAAAAGGCGACTGTTTTCACAAGCTTGGCGATTATCGCACAGCTTTGGATTATTACGACAAATCCAAACTATACGGCTATCACGCCCTTGATCTTTACCTCAACAGAGGAATCTGCAAAATCAGCCTGAACGACTACGAAGGAGCCCGAATTGATTTGATTGCGTATATGGAACAAAATCAAGAGGATCCTAAAGTTTATTACTGGATGGCCGTAGTAGAATATATGATGCTCGAAAACAAAGCGAGTTTGCGATTTTTGGACCAAGCGCTTGTGCTCGACTCTGCTTATGCTGACGCCTATTATTTACGAGGGGCCAATTATGTAGAACAGGACAAACAACTTTTTGCCCTCAGTGATTTTGAACAGGCCTTTCGTTTAAACCCCGGTATGCACAGAGCAAAAATGAACATCGCTATTTTGATGCTCGAGCAGGAAAACTACAAAGGAAGTATGGAGCTGTTTTCTGAGCTAAAGTTAGAGTCTATTGATTTTGTCGATGAGGTGCTTTATTACCGAGGAGAAGTTAGCTTCCGCAGACATGATCTCGAAGGAGCATGCTCAGACTGGAAAGAAGCGGGAGATCTCGGTGATCTCGATGCAAAAGATAACTATCGAAAAATGTGCTTAGAAAAAAATGGCAAGCCGCGTTTCAAGAGACGCATCTATGCCGAATTCTAATTCACTGGCCATTTTTGACGAATTTCCCAATTCGCCCGCACGTTGATTTTTGTTCCTAAAGCCCAACTTTTTTCGGGTTGTTTTTTTTCTGAATAAATAGCACCATCCCAAACACCGTTGGCATTTTCATCGAACCACACATAAGCGTAATAGTCAGAAGGTTCTAGTTCTTTAATCACTAGATTTTTGGTGTCTGAATCCAATGCTTTTTCATACACCACTTCACCTTTAGCGTTTATCAATTGAAAACGATGCTTTGAGGAAAAGGAACTTCCTGAAAGATCGAAGAGCAACGTTCCTAAATCTTCGTCATCAAACGTTTGAAATTTCACCAAAACTGAATCGTTGGTACCAGCGCCGTTGTTACCAAATGCGCCAGGTAAAAGAACAAGCGAACAATTATGTCCTTTCTCTATGGCTCCCGTCGCATAAGCCACGCCTGCTACCGCGCTATCCAATTCTATGCGAGTATACACTTGGGTACTGTCTTGTAAAAAATAGGCCTTGGAAGGGTCTTTTATAAAAGCACCCGCTGGCATGGTAATGCGAAAGGGTTTGTCAAACTTTTGTTTTTTACCCAATCCTGCATTGCACAAAAAATTCTTATCTAATTCTTCTTTGAAAAAAGGCATGCTTAAACTATCCAACACACTGTCGCGCCAAGCTACGACAACCTCTTCTTCCGTGTCCGTAGGCGCTCCCGGCAAAACAAAAACCAATGAATCTCCGCCGCCATTTCGTTTGGATAAAATACGGGTGTCATCTTTTATTCTTTTCACCACCGGTGGCTCAAATCGCTTATCCCAAGGCATTTTCAACACACCCAACGAATCCACTTTGTAATCTTTTAGCGATGGCTTTTCGGGCTTAGAAAAACTAGCCAAGAGATTGATTGCTTGCAACGTGCTATCATCCACTCCCGGCGACACCAGAGAGTCTAAAAAGGCCATGCGTTCGTCGTCTTCCAATGAATAGTTGGCGTTTTTATCCTCCAATGCAGCCATTACATAAGCACCGGGTGAGAGATAACTCAACTCGAAGTTTCCACTCTTATCCACCTTTGTAAAATAAGAGGGCGTCTTTTTTAGCACCACTGTATCAGAAGCATTGCGATAAAGCATCACTCGGAGACCTTCAAAAGGCTCTTTCTTCCAAGCGTCTTTAACGGTTCCTTTGATCTTTAAGCTGTCAATGTAGTCACCCGTGCTGATTACATAAACGAGATCCAGCTTATTGCCTTCATTGATATCCGAAATGGCATTTCCAAAGTTGAATGTATAAGTCGTGTTTTCTTCAAGCGGCTCTTGTAACTCCACAAAAACTGATCGCTTTTTTACCCTAGCAATAGGCATTCGATCAAGAGGAGGAGAAACCACCAATTCTGTAGACAAATCATTGACCTGAACATACTCGTCAAATGTCAATACAATAGTATTCGATTTGAAGCGTGTACTTTGTTGTTCCGGGAAAATGGAGAGAAGTTGGGGCGCTTGGGTGTCCTTTTGTCCTCCATCGAGTGATTTTACCTGAGCACAGGACATTAATACTCCAAGGAACAAGAGAGGCCACCACCAGCTATTTCGGAAAAAATTATTCGGCATAAAAACGACCGATCAGGTCTGCTATTTCTGTTAAAAAAAGGACGTCAGTTTCTGTGAAGTCGTTGAGTTGATTGCTATCCACATCGAGCACACCTACCACCGTTTTTTCATTGGTTCGTATAGGTATCACCACCTCGGACTTTGATAACGAACTACATGCAATGTGTCCGGGAAACGCATCAACATCTGGCACCAACAAAGCTTCATTTTTTTCCCATGCCGCTCCGCATACGCCTTTGCCTTTTTGAATGCGTGTACAAGCCACCGGACCCTGAAACGGGCCCAACACCAGTTCATTGTTTTCAACGAAATAGCAGCCTACCCAAAAAAAGCCAAAAGCTTCTTTCAGTCCAGCCATCAGATTGGCCACGTTAGCTACTCGATTGGTTTCACCGGCAATTAACGCTCGCAACTGGGGAAGTAGAGCCTGATAAACATCAGTTCTTGATGCCGAAGCGGGTATTACTAAGTCCTCTGCCATGAGGCAAAGTTAGGCATCTTTCGAACAAGAAGAAGGAGAACAATGTTGTAGTACCTTTCGCCTGCTATATTTGCACGCAAGACACAAAAAACCATCTCCCTAAATCGACGCAGGGCACATGCTTTTCAGAGATATAGGGGGCCAAACAAAATACCTGCATGTCGACTTCATTTTCTTCTCGTCACATCGGACCACGCAATCATGGCGTTACCGAAATGTTAGATGCCGTGGGTGTGCACACCCTCGACGAATTGATTGACAAAACCATCCCCGCGGCTATTCGCTTGAAGAAACCTCTTCAAATCAGCGATGCAATGACCGAGGCCGATTACCTTGCTCATGTTTGGGATCTTGCCAAACAAAACAAGGTGACGAAGAGCTACATCGGTATGGGTTATTATCCAGCCCACACGCCAACGGTGATCTTGCGTAACGTATTGGAAAATCCAGGTTGGTACACCGCTTACACGCCTTATCAAGCAGAAATTGCTCAAGGTCGATTGGAAGCATTGCTCAATTTCCAAACCATGGTAACCGATCTTACCGGCTTACCTATTGCCAACGCATCTTTGCTCGATGAAGGCACTTCTGCAGCTGAGGCCATGATTTTGTTCTTGCACAGCATGAGCCGCGAAAAAGAACAAGCTGGCGCCAACAAATTTTTTGTTGATCAACATGTCTTCCCTCAAACTTTAGACGTGTTAAAAGGCCGTGCTGATCATTTGAAAGTAGAGCTCGTTATTGGCAACTATCAAACTCATCAATTTACCAATGAGTACTTCGGTGCTTTGGTTCAATATCCGAATAACAACGGTAACATTGAAGATTATAAAGCCTTCACAGACGCCGCGCACGCCGTAGGTGCATTTGTGGCGGCCGCTTCAGATTTGATGGCCCTTACCCTTATTACACCCCCAGGCGAATGGGGTGCCGATATTTGTTTCGGTAACTCTCAGCGATTTGGTGTTCCAATGGGATACGGTGGCCCACACGCTGCATTCTTCTGTGCTAAAGACGAGTTCAAACGCAATATGCCTGGTCGTATCATCGGTGTTTCCAAAGACCGCCATGGCAACAGTGCTTATCGCATGTCTTTGCAAACGCGCGAACAACACATTCGTCGTGAAAAAGCTACTTCCAACATCTGCACTGCACAAGCTTTGTTAGCCGTAATGGCCTCGATGTACGGTGTATATCACGGTCCTCAAGGTGTAAAAATCATTGCAGAACGCATTCACCAAACGGCGAATGCGATTGCTTCGAAACTCCATGCTGCTGGCTTTGCTAACGAAAACAGCGTGTACTTCGATACGCTCAAAATAGCGGTGAAAAACGAAGAAGAAATTCGCACACGCGCAAATGCCGCTGGTGTGAACTTCCGCTATTTCGGCACTGGTCACATTGGTATTGCGATTAACGAACGCACATCACCTGCTGATGCCGCTGAAATTGTTGAGATCATTACGGGCAAAAAAGACGGGAATATCGCTCCAAGTGGCGCTAACCAACTCGGTACTTTTAGCCGCACTTCTAGCTACATGACTCATCCTGTATTCAGCTCTCACCATAGCGAAACAGAAATGTTGCGTTATATGAAGATGCTCGAAAACAAAGACCTTTCTCTTACTCACGCTATGATTGCGTTGGGTTCATGCACCATGAAACTCAACGCTACCAGCGAGATGATTCCTGTGACCTGGCCTGAATTTGCAGATATTCATCCTTTCGCTCCAGTAGATCAAACGGTAGGTTACCAAAAAATGTTGGTAGAGCTGGCTAAAGATCTATGCGAATGCACTGGTTTTGCCGGTGTTTCACTTCAACCTAACTCGGGTGCTCAAGGTGAGTTAGCTGGTTTGTTGGTGATTATGGCCTACCACCGCAGCCGCGGCGAAGGTCACCGCAATATTTGTTTGATCCCTTCTTCTGCTCACGGCACCAACCCCGCATCAGCAGTAATGGCTGGTCTTCAAGTGGTAGTAACCAAGTGCGATGAAAACGGAAACGTTGACCTCGTTGACTTGCAAGCGAAAGCAACTCAGCACAAAGATCACTTGGCCGCATTGATGGTTACTTACCCATCTACCCACGGTGTTTTCGAAGAAGCGATTCAAGACATCACACGCATCATCCACGAAAACGGTGGTCAAGTTTATATGGATGGCGCCAACATGAATGCCCAGGTTGGCTTGACTAACCCTGGTAACATTGGTGCCGATGTTTGTCACTTAAATCTACACAAAACCTTCGCTATTCCACACGGTGGTGGTGGTCCTGGCATGGGCCCTATTGGTGTGGCTTCTCATCTTGTGCCTTTCTTACCTGGCAATGCTATCATTAGCACGGGTGGCGAGCAAGCCATTCCTGCTGTAAGCAGCGCTCCTTGGGGAAGTGCCTTGATTCTTCTGATTTCATATGGATACATCAAAATGCTCGGCGCTCAAGGTGTAACCGATAGTACGCGTTTTGCCATACTCAATGCCAACTATATGAAGGCTCGTTTAGATGGACATTACGACGTTCTTTACACAGGAACAAATCACACGGTGGCCCACGAAATGATCCTCGATTGCCGCGCCTTCAAATCTGCTGGCATCGAAGTAGAAGACATCGCGAAGCGTTTGATGGATTATGGATTCCATGCGCCAACGGTTTCTTTCCCAGTAGCGGGCACCTTGATGATTGAGCCTACCGAAAGTGAACCGAAAGTAGAGCTTGATCGCTTCTGCGATGCGATGATTGCCATCCGCAAAGAAATTGCAGAAGTGGAAGCTGGTTTGGTAGACAAACAAGACAACGTATTGAAAATGGCTCCACACACCGCTTTAGAGCTAACCGCTAACGATTGGAACCACAGCTATACGCGCGAAAAAGCAGCCTATCCGCTTCCTGGTCTTCGCACCAATAAATTCTGGACTAGCGTAGGACGCGTGGACAATGCGTTCGGCGATCGTAACCTCGTGTGTACCTGTCCTCCTTTAGAAAGCTATGCAGACGCTACCGCATAAGTGATGGCGTGAAAAATATGAAAAGCCCTTTTCCATTTGGAGAAGGGTTTTTTCTTGTCCAAAATTTTAATGATCTTCGCAGCAGATGAGCAATGTAAAACAACACTTCCTTGAAGCACACCGTCTTCTCAGTCAATTACTCGAAGACCCGAGCTTTTTTCAATCCATTGAAGCTGCTGGAGCCTTTATGTCCCAAAGCATTCAACAGGGAGGCAAAGTAATGTCCTGCGGCAACGGTGGTAGCATGTGCGATGCCATGCACTTTGCCGAGGAGCTCAGTGGACGTTACCGCGACAATCGTCCTTCGCTGGCCGCCATCAGCATCAGCGACCCTTCGCACCTTACGTGTGTGGGCAACGACTATGGATTTCAGTTTGTGTTTTCTCGTTTCATAGAAGGCGTTGGTAAAAAAGGCGATGTGCTCTTGGGCATCAGCACCAGCGGCAACTCGGCCAACGTAATTGAGGCGGCCAAAGTAGCCCGTGAAAAAGGAATTAAAGTAGTAGGCCTTACCGGCAAAGACGGCGGCAAGCTAGGCCCGCTCTGCGATGTAGAAATTCGTATTCCGTGGTTTGAATATGCCGACCGCGTGCAAGAAGTACACATCAAGATTATACACTCGCTCATCGACTATATAGAAAAGCACACCGAATGATCGTTCGGTTTATGCTGTTAACCACTATATCTATTCATGAGGATAAACTCCTTCTTTTGTCCAACAAAAGAAAGAGCTATGTTGATCAAAACATTTGGCAGCGCCGTATTCGGCGTTAGTGCTGCCACTATTACCATTGAAATCAATTCGGACAAAGGTGCGCAAGTAGCCATTGTTGGTTTGCCTGATGCCGCCGTAAAAGAAGCGCAACAGCGCATCAAAGCAGCGCTCAACAACAGCGGCTACGAAACCCCCATTCGCAGCATTACCATCAATCTTGCACCCGCCGATATGCGCAAAGAAGGAACAGCCTATGACCTTCCCTTAGCCATTGGCTTCATGGCTGCGTATGAACAGATTCCTCCAGACCAATTACATGATTACATCATTATGGGCGAGCTATCGTTAGACGGTAGTTTGCGCCCTATCAAAGGAGCGTTACCCATCGCCATTCAAGCGAAAAAAGAGGGATTCAAAGGAATGATTGTTCCAGCCATGAACGCAAAAGAAGCCGCAATTGTAAGTGAACTTCAGGTATACGGAGTTTCGCACATCAAAGAAGTCATCAGTTTTTTTAATGGGTCAACACAATTAACTCCCACGGTCGTTAATACCCGTGAAGAGTTCTTTAAAAGTCTCGATCACTTTTCCATCGACTTCAGTGATGTGAAAGGACAAGAAAACATCAAACGCGCCTTCGAAGTAGCCGCTGCGGGTGGTCATAACGTGATACTCATCGGACCGCCTGGCGCCGGAAAAACTATGTTAGCCAAACGTCTTCCAACAATCCTTCCACCGCTCACGCTAAATGAATCCTTAGAAACAACAAAAATTCACAGTGTGGCAGGCAAACTCCGCAAGAATGCAGGACTTGTAAACGTTCGTCCTTTTCGAGCGCCGCATCATACCATTTCAGATGTCGCCTTAGTTGGTGGGGGTGGATATCCGCAGCCTGGAGAAATTTCTTTATCACACAACGGTGTTTTATTCCTCGATGAATTACCCGAATTCAAACGCTCCGTTTTAGAAGTGATGCGTCAACCGTTAGAAGATCGTGTCGTCACCATTTCGCGCAGCAAGTTCTCGATCGAGTACCCAGCGAGTTTCATGCTCATTGCGTCAATGAATCCTTGCCCATGTGGGTTTTATAATCACCCAGAAAAAGATTGTTTGTGCTCTCCGGGCGCCGTGCAGAAGTACCTCAATCAAGTAAGCGGGCCCTTGCTTGATCGCATTGACATACACATAGAAGTAACCCCTGTTGGCTTCGATCAACTTAGTGATAAGCGTAGCTCGGAAACAAGCAGCACCATTCGCAAACGTGTGATGGTGGCGAGAGAAATTCAGGGAAAGCGTTACGAAGAGAAAAAGGAAATACACTGCAACGCCCAAATGGATGCCCAGCAAATTAAGCAGCTCTGTCAAATCGATGATGCAGGAACACAACTCATGAAAACCGCTATGTCCCGGCTGAAGCTATCTGCGCGTGCGTATGACCGCATACTCAAAGTGGCCCGCACCATAGCTGACCTCGATCAAAGTGAAAACATCAAAACCGAACACTTGGCCGAAGCCATTCAATACCGAAGTTTAGATCGCGAAAATTGGGCGGGGTGATCATGGATGCATTTGAAAGAATTTTATGCCAAGAAATCGATCCAAACTCCAGGCTATTTGAGAACTCGAGAAATTGCAGGGGGTCATTTTTGTCTATATTTGTCAATAAGCTATCAAAAAATCAACAAGAGACTACATTGAGGTTAAACTGCAAATGTACCTAGATAAAAAAATGCGATTTCTACAAGGAGATAAAATATACTTACGGGCTATAAGCAAAAGTGATGTTAACGAAAACTACTTGCATTGGCTTAATGACAAAGAGACTACAAAAGGTCTAGCAAGTGGTCTGTTCCCAAGCTCGCTAACCGAATTGGAACAATTCGTTGACCGCGCTATTCAAAGCAAAGACGTCGTTCTTTTTGCCATTTGCGACGCTTCTAACGACCATCACATAGGAAACATAAAAATTGATCACTTCGACTGGGTAAGCCGTACGTGTGAGCTCGGCCTTCTTATCGGTGATAAAAATTACTGGGGAAAGGGTGTTGGATATGAGGCTTGTAAGCTAACCCTCCATTATGCATTTCATTCGCTCAATATTCGAAAAGTGCTTTTAGCCGTTTACGATAACAATCCTGCTGCGCTGGGCCTATATAAAAAATTAGGCTTTCAGTTAGAAGGCACCTTACGTAAACAAGTTTTTGACGACGGCACCTATTACGACAAACACTTGATGGGTTTGTTTACTGAGGAACTCCGTTAATGCACAGAGTTATTATGCTTGCCGATATAGCCATCGTTTACATCTTCATGAGCAAACTCTCTTATGTTAAAGACGGTTTGAAGTAATGTTCACTTTTCGTTTGTTGGAGAATAAGGCAAACCCCCTTGGAATGTGTTATTGCTTTACCCATTTAAGCGTTTGTGTCTGACCCTCGAAGGTGCATTGAACAAAATAAACACCTTTGGCAATCGCTCCACTCACCTCTAAAAGTTCATTATTGAGCTGTTGTATGTTACCCTGCGAAGAAGAAACCAACTTGCCGTGCGAACTCATAATACGAAGTTGAATCACCACACCATCAAGGCTTCCATTAACTCCTATGTTCACCTGTTCATCATAAGAAGGATTAGGGAAAACAAAAAGTTCGGCTCGCGTGGTGTTGGATAGTTTAATCTCTTCATTAGTACCCACGGTGTAGCTTCCTACGCCTGACAAATTGCCGTCTGCGGTAATTTGATTCGATACGTTTAAGTGAGCGTTTACAAAAACACTTGCGCCTTCTTCTACAATCAATTCTTCCACAGTAGTCTGTTGCGTGATTGCGGGCTGAGGAAATACTCCACCAGGAACCACAACAACCGAATGTTCGTTCGGCACCATTCCTTCTTCCCAGTTACGCGCATCTGTCCAGTCTGATGTTTCTGCATTTCCTGTCCAAATCGACGATGTGTTATTAGCGGAAGCCGCATTGGCATTAGTGATCACGGCGGGTGCGGTATACGTCACGTTTACCCAACATTTTTGAGATGGGTTAGTATTTACATTGTTTTTTACCTTAATCGTTATCCACCCTGTAAACGTAGGAGTGTAGGTGCCTGTAAGTGTACCTAAACCTGTTTTGGACGATAAAAGCGTTCCCGCACTATTATACAAACCCACAAACAAATTGCGATTGGTAAGGGATGGATACAAAATGTAGGTAACCAATTTACCGCTTTGAACATAGATCTTTCCCGCTACTCTAAAGTTAGTAGAACTTGCTGGCAAAGCGCCGCCTTGACCCAATGAGTTCACGTGACTATCGCCTAAGTCGTTGGCCATTTCCCACTCTTGTGTAGTGGTGGTTACGCGAGGTGGGGTGTAGGTCAACGCATCTTTCCCTACTGGAGCCCATACACTATAGCCATGGCGACCGGCCACGTTCAAAGCTGGGTTAACGGGAGGCGTATTGATAGGGGCCCATCCATCCGCGTTAACGGTAACCGTACTCGTTCCATTAGCACCACTATAATCCTTCAACACCGTTCCAGGAGCAAAGCCCGTATATACCCATTGATTCTGCCAAACGTCCCAACTATCGGTAATTCCAATAATGGCTCTACCTGCTCTTGAAATAATCAAATAATCAGCATTCGAAAAAGGAACTTGATAAGCCCCTGATTTAAAATCGAGATTCTGATGACACCACAATAAGTTAATCATATCCGCACGAACTGGAAGCGAAGTGCTTGACTTTGGATCGTGATTAAAACGATTGCCTTGGGTACCAATATCAAATACGTCCTCGAAAAACAATTGTGGATTGCCATCCATTGCCATAATAGCCGCATAGGCCGTGGTCAATCGAGGCTCACTCGGATCAATATGCGCAGACAACTCAGAGCCCGTGTTCCAACCGATGTAATTTCCAGTAGCAGAAAGTTGAGGTCTGAAGGTATCGTGATTATTCACAAAAGGAACTGTGCGGTGAACGTAGGTATTGGTAGCGCTATAAAAAGCTACTCGCTCGTTTTGCTGAGCACCTGGCAAAGAGGCCATGTTGAAATTACCCATGCCGTAAACCATGCCGTATAAACCACCTGAACCATCAAACGCACGCAGACCAAAATCAAACGTACCCATCATTTTTTCACCAGAAGGAGCAGCAATGGCGTTTACATAAGCATCCAACTCGTTTTTGCTACCCACCCATTCGCCTACATTAAACATGGCTCTATCTCCCTTTGCCCAAGAGGGAAGAGTGTATTTTACATTATAGCTATAATCTTCTTGAACATAGGTTGGAAAGTGCTTCACCGCATCCCATCGGAATCCGTCCAC
>JBDKGH010000125.1:0-4060 GCA_039798265.1 Bacteroidota bacterium
GAAAGGGTAACATCCCAAAACGAAATTTTGTTATAAGCCGAATCTTTTTCTGATAAAAATTCGTCTGAAGCATATACCACTCTTAGACTATCATTTTTCCGACGATAATCTGCTTCATACTCTGTCCACTCGAAAGGTAAATGAGCTGACCAGTACGCCGAATCTTGATCAAATGCATCTGGGGCAAAAGACTTGAGTTCAGAAGGATCCTTTGCGCGAAACATCACATCCTCTGTTTCATAGTTAGAAAAACTCATTTCTATTTTACCACTGTACTCGTCCTTTCCTGATTTTAAAAAAGTAGTAATCGTCTTTTCTGAGGTCGTCCACACTTCTGGGGCGTATTCGGTCCATTTTTCTTCCCAACGAAAACGATCAAAAAAAGGCATTACACGATCCTGAATACTTAGGTCAATTTGTTTTAACGCAAATGTTTCGTCTTCGATCCACAAGAATCCAGAGAATAGCGCAGCCTCCGGAAAAATAGGTTTAACAGCAATTTTATAGACCTTTCTCGACGATGTTCCATCGATTCCTGCCAAATCAAATTTATAGCTCAAAAAGGCAGAGTTAGCTAAGGGAGAAATCAAAGGCAACTCGGTGATCGCCGGAATGTTGATGGCGTTTTGATCTAAATTAAATTCTGTGTAGGCATATTCACTTTTTAGCAAATATGGATTTTCCCATTTTTCCTTATCCGGCGCTGGTTCTGGATCGCCATATTCAAATGATCGGCTGTAATAGGTGTACATACCTTCCCAAGTCGCCTTAAAGTCAGTATATGCCTTTACCCGCTGCTCTGTTCTTTTGCCACTGCGCACCAATTGTACTACATACCCTGCTAAATGATCGATGTCCACATGCACCAGATCGCGTTTGATGGAGTCTTCGAAAAGGGTATCCCTTTCTAACCATTGCCTCTCCAATGCCTCTTTATAAAGGACTTCACAGGTATACGTATTTCTTTTTTCTACAAAATAATCTTTTCGATCAATCGCCTTGGACATGACCTCTTTCGCCAAATCGCGACCATTAGCGACTACTTCTATGGTCGTTAGCTCTGAAAATGATTCAACAAGTGTAATGTTATACTTCATCGGTTTACCCGTAGGAATCACCAACGTATCTTGGTAGGGCAAATACCCCAGCAGATATACTTGGATAATGACTTCGCCTGGAGCTAAATCGAGGCGGTACTCGCCTTTGGCATTCGTTTGCGTAGAGGCATTTTTACCCGCAATTCCAATTTGCGCATAGCCCAAAGGCTCCTTCGCGCCATTCATGACCACGCCTTCTATACCAGAGGCCCAAGTGATGACAGGCAAAAAGAATAAGTTAAGGAATATGGCTAGGCGGTAAAAGTTCACCATGCAAAGATGACGCCCATCGGCCAAAAGTGTTACACCGTCCATCCTTTTTCCTATACCCAACACCGCAAGTTTTCAACGAACGCCAATGGGCAGGGTGTTTGGTTGTAGGTTTGCGCCCCAAATTCTATAAGTATGCTCGACTTCTTTGGTGCCAAGATTGACGCTATTTCTCTTCACTACGTGGGTAACAAACAACGTGGTGAGGGCGTGAAAATATCGAAAGGTGGATTGGACCTCGATTCTGACCAAACCAAAGAAGATCTGCTCCATTATTTTCTTAAACCCTTTGGGAATGCCGAGCACTTCCGCTTCACTCATCCTTCTTCAATCGATCTGAATGAGGTGTACACCTATTCAAAAGACATTTTCAAATCGGCCTCTCATTTCGAAGAAAATGCCGTTTTTATTGCTCGCCATTTGTACGAATGTTCTCAGCACCCCAAAATTCAAGGCGGCGAACTATTCGTTGTGCTTTTTTCAGACATCGTATTAGATGGCGCAGGAATGAAAGGAATTGGAATTTTCAAAAGTGAGATAAAAGAAAAATTCATCCGAACTGATATTCACGACGGATCAGCGATAGCTGGTGTATTTACAGGAATAGATACCAAGAGAATTGATCGCGGCTGCCTAATTCTTAACACCCAATCGGAAGATGGTTATCTCGTTGCACACATCGACAACCTCACCAAAGGAAATGACGCACAATTTTGGATGTATGATTTTCTAACCATTGAACCCGTCCAAAACGAATATCACCAAACTAAACAATTCCTCAGTTTTGCGCAGTCGTTTATCACCCAAGAATTGCCCGATAAACAAGACGTTGACAAAACAGAACAAATTAAAATGCTCACGAAATCTGTGGAGTATTTTAAAGCCAATGAATCCGTAAACATTGATGATTTTGCACAAGAAGTTTTCGAAGAACCAAGCGTAATTGAAGGGTTTAAACAATTCAAAGAAACCTTCGAAAACGAGCGCGAAATGGTGATCGCAGAATCTTTTCACGTCAATACCAATGCGGTAAAAAAACAAGCGAAGATTTTCAAAAGCGTCATTAAGCTAGATAAAAACTTCCACATCTATGTGCATGGCAACAACCAACTAATCGAACGTGGTTTCGATGAGTCGAAGGGCATGAAGTTCTATAAAGTATTCTACGAAGAGGAACAATAAACTCATTGAACGATCAATCGTTCTACAAGCATTTTCCCAGCAGTATCAATGGCCTTTACAGTATATGCTCCTGCGCTCCATGAGCTCACATCAAAGCTTAGCTTAGAGGTATTCTCCTGTGTAGTTTTCCAAACTATCGCTCCCAAGGCATTCGTGATGGTCACCTCTTGAACGTGATTATTCATTTCGAGCCACACTTCCGTGTTCGCAGGATTTGGATACATGCTACCTTCCGTTTGTGGATCCTGTTCTATCACGCTCACTTGGCCACACAATGGATCATAAGGTTCACCCGGACTGCCATCCGGACACCCCGAAAACCAGTTGAACGCTAAAGCTTGATTTACGGCTTCTTCCATCCATTCTACCGAACGTCCTGTGCCATCTGAATTACCCGGCCATGGCGACTCATCCACATATGGGATATTTACCGATTCTTCGCCACGATAATTATACACTCGAATGGCATCGTTCGAGTTACGCAAAGAATAAGGCAATTGACCAATTATTCGAACATCGTCATACTGAGCATTGAACAAAGCGGTATCCTGAACAAGAACCGCATGCTCACCGGGAGCGAGCACGGTATTCACCGGAATCTTAAATCGATTGAAGTAATTATCATCTTTCACTACCACGCTACTGAGATTGAGTGGTACATCTAATTCGTTATGAAATTCAATCCAATCGCCGCTATCGTTGGTTGGATCGTCGTTATACATAAATTCAGAAACAGTTACCGAAGTGGTGGCTGGCTCGCCGGTAAAATAAGCGACAAAAGACGCACTGTTTTCAAAGTTGAGCGTAAACTGACGCAACGACGAAGGTCCTGGGAACAATTCATTTGCGCCCCAATGATCAAAATGATAACCTGGATTTTCGATGATGGTTATTTTTACGGGAACACCGTTGTAATAAACACCTGTCCAAGGGTAGTCTTCTTCTTTTGGTTCAATGGTATTGATGTGAACACGTCCAGCACCAGCTGGCACCATATCAAAGGATAAAGACACTTGATTGGTCAGTGCAAAATGATTTTGAATAACGTTGCGAGCTCCTGGCACGCGATCAACATTCCAATTGAGGCGACTATCCAAACCCCAATAAAGTGCGTTATAATCAGTGCCCCAAAGAAGACCATGACGTTCCATCACTGGTGCTACTTCCTCTCGCATTTCGTTAGCCAATGCATTGACGTATTCTGGCTGAAAAGCCGTATTAATTAAATCGGCATATCGGGTGATAAAATACTTTTTGAATTCCGCATTTTGAATCATCCGATTAAAAATCTGATCAGGATGAAACCAATCGTCACCTGCTTGTGTAATAAAATTATCGTTCGGCGAACTACCGGCTAGCCCCATGCCGAAGTCCATATCCATAAGCATAAAACGCCATTTTCCACCTGGATTGTCATTGTGCCAAAACTTCGTGTTATTGGACCATCCGCTGCTCCAGTCACCATTGCACCAATAGGTTTCTGCGATAATGTAATCAGCGTAATTTTCGAT
>JBDKGH010000126.1:0-9506 GCA_039798265.1 Bacteroidota bacterium
TTTTAGGATAATAGGATAGTAGGATAGTAGGATAATAGGATGGTAGGGAATGAAAGGCGTTCTATGGAATTCTTGTGCCGCCCCTATTATCCTACTATCCTACTATCCTATTATCCTAAAAATGTAACCTTCTCATTTCACCCCCCGTACCAATGGTGTGATTTGTTTTTTTGGTTAATTAATGGATTTGGTTAAGTAAGACGGCCTCCCAACGGGGAGGCTTTCTTATTTGGAGGAAGTGCTAAGGGCGAAGGACGATGTGCAATGGCATGGTAACAAACTTTGCCCTTTGTACATCGTCCTTCGCCCTTCGTCCTTAATTGTGATCCCGAAGGGATTCGAACCCCTGGCCCGCAGATTAGAAATCTGCTGCTCTATCCAACTGAGCTACGGGACCTCTATAAACTTCAAAGTCCAAAATCCGATTTTCCGTAGAAATTCAGATTTTGAACTTTTTTGTCGGGGTGGCAGGATTCGAACCTACGACCTTCTGCTCCCAAAGCAGACGCGATACCGGGCTACGCTACACCCCGAAAATTTTTGCAAACATAATGAGGAGTGACGCTCATTTCAAGCTTTTCTATGGATTGAGCATAATTAAATGCCTTTCGTTCGATTAGCGAGGTTCGCAGTGCGGAGAGGGGGGGATTCGAACCCCCGGTAAGGGTTACCCCCTACGACAGTTTAGCAAACTGTTGGTTTCAGCCACTCACCCACCTCTCCAGTGGGTTCGCTGTTTGAGCGGCGGCAAAGGTAAAAAGGTTTCGTTTATTTCCTACTACTTTTTTTATTTCCTAGAGTGCTATCCATACCAAGAGGGTTAATAGCAAGAAAGACACAAGGTTAAGTACTATACCTGCTTTAAACATATCCCCAGCCTTAATATGTCCGCTGGAATAGGCGATGGCGTTGGGGGGTGTGCTCATGGGAAACATAAAATCACAACTGGCTGCAATGGTTACAGGGATGGCAAATAGTTCGGGCGACTTGCCGGCAGCAACGGCCAACGATGCTACTACGGGCACAAAAATATTGACCATGGCCAAGTTGCTCATCAATGCGGTGATCACCAATCCTACAAGGCATAATATGGACACAAAAAACACTAGGTTGCTCTTGTCCAAATGGTCCATCATATGGGTGACAGATTCGATTAAGCCGCTTTGCTTAAATGCTTTGGCTAAACTCATCCCTCCGCCAAACATCAATAATATTCCCCAAGGCAGTTTTTCAGAGTCTTTCCATTCGAGAAGGGGTTCGCTTTTATCATTGGCGGGTATAAAGAATAGTATGATACCAGCGGCAATTCCAATTCCTACATCCCCAATTTCCAATGGAAGCACCAAAGGCGCAATTTTCTCTTGAAACATCCACAGTAAAGCCGTGGTGAGAAAGACTATAAATACTCGCTTTTCGGCTTTACTCCATGAGCCCAAGGCATTCAGCTCGGCATTGATCATCTCCTTGCCTAGCTTGAATTGACCTAGCTTATTGGGGAAAATGACCTTTACCATCAACCAATAGGTAATGAGCATTAGTGCTACCGCAAAAGGAAATCCGAGTTTCATCCAATCAAAAAAGGTTACGGTTTCATTGTGATTGGTCTGCAGAATGCCAGCCATAGCCGCATTGGGGGGACTACCCACCAAGGTGGCAATACCTCCTATACTCGAACCATAAGCAATACTCAAAAGCAACGAAGTGGAAAAATTACGCTTCCCTTTTTCACTGTAATGATGCGAATCGGTCATGAGAAGAGTCACCACTGACATGGCTATCGGAAACATCATCAGTGCCGTGGCTGTATTGCTAATCCACATACTAATGAGAAAACTGGCCAACATAAATCCCAAGATGATTCTATTGGCCCCAGTGCCTGTAAAATGAACAATATTCAAGGCCAATCGACGGTGGAGATTCCATTTTTCCATGGCCAAAGCCATGATGAAACCGCCTAAAAACAAGAAGACAAATTTGTCGCCATAAGGAGTGCAGGCATCCTCGATTTTCATAATACCAAACAAGGGTAGTATCAAAATAGGCAGCAGCGCTGTAACCGCCATGGGTGTCACTTCGCTGATCCACCAAGTGAGCATCCAGGCTACAAGGCCTATTACTTGCGAGCCTTGGTGAGAAAGTCCAAAAGGGTGCAGCCAGCCAATGGCGAAAAAGAGAGCTGGTCCGAGGAGGTATAAAAGCCGAGTTTTCATTCGGGAGGCAATTAACAAAAGAAATGCGGGTGCATAGCGCGGTGTGAATAATTATCAGTGATTTATTGGGCTAGAAAAGTTACTTTTGCACGCATGCATGAATCGATACTGATCCTCGACTTTGGTTCTCAAGTCACCCAGCTCATCGCTCGCCGTGTTCGCGAACTCAACATTTACTGTGAAATTCATCCTTGGAACAAAGTTCCTACTCTGACAGATAACATCAAAGGTGTTATTTTATCAGGTAGTCCATTCTCTGTTCACCAAGAAGGCGCACCACATCCCGATGTACAAATGTTCATCGATAAATATCCTGTTTTGGGTATTTGTTATGGTGCTCAATTGCTCGCCTTCAAAAGCGGTGGAGAAGTAGTCCGAAGCACTCACCGCGAGTACGGAAGAGCGCACCTGACCAGCAGAATGGAAAGCAGTGTTTTGATGAAAAATATACCTGCTAATTCGCAAGTATGGATGTCGCATGGCGATACTATTCTTAGCGCTGGCGCTGGTACAGAAATAATCTGTAGCACTGCCGATGTGAAATACGCAGGTTATCAGTTTACCGATAAACAGGTTTTCGGTGTTCAGTTTCACCCAGAGGTATATCATAGCACCGATGGTAAACAGTTGCTCCAAAATTTTGTGGTAGATGTTTGCGGTTGCAAGCAAGATTGGACACCCAATTCCTATGTAGAAGAAACAGTGGCGTCACTGAAAGCGCAACTTGGAAATGATAAGGTGGTGATGGGGTTAAGTGGAGGTGTGGATAGCAGCGTGGCCGCAGTTCTCATTCACAAAGCCATTGGAAGTAACCTCCATTGCATTTTTGTAGACAATGGACTTTTACGTAAAAATGAATATCACGATGTGCTGCAGAGCTATCAAGATATGGGCTTACAAGTGAAAGGAGTTGATGCATCCGAACGTTTTTATACTGCACTTGCAGGATTGAGCGAGCCCGAGGCCAAACGCAAGGCCATCGGAAAAACCTTTATCGATGTTTTTGATGCTGAATCAAAATTGATTGAAGATGCACACTGGCTTGGTCAGGGTACTATTTACCCAGATGTTATTGAGTCGGTAAGCGCCACAGGCGGTCCTTCAGCGACCATCAAAAGTCACCACAACGTGGGCGGATTACCTGATTATATGAAGTTGAAAGTGGTAGAGCCGCTGCGCCTTTTATTCAAAGACGAAGTGCGCAGAGTTGGAAAAGCCCTTGGCATAAAAGACGAAATTTTAGGACGTCATCCGTTCCCGGGCCCCGGTTTGGGTATTCGTATCTTGGGTGACATCACTCCTGAAAAAGTACAGATTCTGCAAGAAGTTGATGCCATTTGGATCAATGAATTGAAGGCCCACAATTTGTATAACGAAGTTTGGCAAGCGGGAGCAATATTGCTTCCTGTGCAAAGTGTAGGTGTAATGGGCGATGAGCGCACCTATGAAAAAACGGTAGCTCTTCGTGCAGTGAACAGCACAGATGGCATGACGGCCGATTGGAGTCGATTGCCACATGAGTTTTTGGCAAAAGTGAGCAACGAAATTATCAATAAAGTAAAAGGGGTTAACCGAGTGGTATATGATATCAGCTCGAAACCACCTGCAACAATAGAATGGGAATAATGGGGTTAAATACGAAAACAAAGCACATGAAATTCGCTTTCTTTTTATCGAAGAGTAAAGCTTTTTTACTTTTTGTTCTAGTGGTATTTCCCTTGGCCTTGATGTCGCAAGTAAAAGGTCCTCTTGAGGTTATCGATGGAAAAAAATTCTACGTTCATAAGGTAGAAAAAGGGCAAACCCTCTATGCCATCTCTCGGCTATATGCTTGCGATATAAATGATATTCTGAGCGCCAATCCAGGAGCTGATCAAGGACTGAAAGAAGGTCAAACCTTGAAAGTCCCAGCCCCTGCTTCGCAAAAGGTGGAGGAGAAAGATCCTCCAAAGGCTGATCCCAAAACGACGGGAGAGAAACTACATGAAGTACAGCGGAAGGAAACTTTGTACGCCATTGCAAAAATGTATGATGTGGATATTAATGAGATCATAGCCCTCAATCCCGGCGTTGATCAAGGCTTGAAAAAAGGTCAAATGCTCCGCATTCCTTCTAAAGAAAAAAAAGTAGAAGCACCTGTTGTTACTGTTCCCAGTGAACCCAAAATGGAACAAGTCACCAATACCCGATCTCATACAGTGGTGGCTGGTGAAACACTCTATTCTATTGCAAAAGATTACGCGACTACGGTAGAAGCCATCTCAGATGCCAATCCAGGTTTAGGAACTTCGCTTACTATCGGTCAAATAATTGTGGTGCCCACACGCGGCCTGCCAAGAGAGCCCACAAAGCCAAGCCAACCCATTGTTTTCGACGGTCCTACTTCGAAAGAAAAATACAGCATTGCTTTAATGCTGCCGTTTATGACTGCTGATGCCGATACCGTGGGGCTTACAGACAAAGAGAAGAAATTACGAGATGTAGCCGTGAATTTGTATCGTGGAGCACTGATGGCAGCGGATTCGTTAAAAGCAAATGGCTTTAATGCGGATATCTATGTTTACGATGTTGGCGATAGTAAATACACCGCTCAAGCTATTCTTCAGAAACCAGAAATGAAAGGAGTTGATCTCATCATTGGGCCAGCCTTTCGCGATCCATTAAATGAAGTGAGTACATGGGCTGCTAAAAACGGAGCACACGTGGTGTGTCCCGTTCCACAAAGCAATAAAGTACTGCTAGCCTCGCCGAATATGTCAAAAGCATACCCGAGTGAAGCAACTCAGTGGGAAGCAGTAGCGATCCACATTGCCGCAAAGTATCCCTCGGCGAAAGTAATTGTGGTGAATACCACCGATGTAGATGATTTGAAAAACTTAAACGTTTTTCAGGAGTCGTTCTATCGAGCACATGGCGATAGCGCTGTCGAATTTAAAGCCGCAAGCCATACACTCAATGGTATTGCCTCTCTTTTGAGCAGCGGTCAAAATGTAGTCGTTATTCCAAGTACAGATAAGTTTTTGTTGACTACTATGTTCGGTCAATTGAAAGGGAATAACATTGTTCTCTTTGGCCCAGATTCGTGGGAAAACATTGACGTCATCAACGGTGAAGATCGATTGAGAACCCACTTGCATTTCGCTAAAGCATCTTATGTGGATTTATATGCACCAGGTCCAAGAGCATGGCATGAAGCGTATAAGAAAAAATACAAATCAGAGCCGTTGGATTATGCCTATCTGGGCTACGATTTGATGCTCTATTATGGACGGGGATTGCAAATGTTTGGAAAAACATTTCCAAATCATTTTGCAGAAATACCAACCACGGGTATTGAAGGATGGGGTTTTCGGTTTTATAAAACAGGAAACGAATCTGGATTTGAAAATAAACACGTTTTCATTCTTGGAACAGAAGAGACCGGAATGAAGATTCAAAATCCGTAAAGCATGTTGTTTCGCGATCAAGTAAAGGAAGCGTTCATGGACATCCAGGACAGCATTTGTCGTGGTTTGGAAATGGAAGATGGGAAAGCATCTTTTGAAGAAGATATCTGGCAGCATGAGCAAGGTGGTGGTGGCCGTACTCGCGTGATTCGACATGGTCATGTGTTTGAAAAGGGAGGGGTCAATTTTTCGGCCGTTGAGGGCGATATACCCGCTTTTATGAAAGCCAACTCCAGTGCGGACGCCAAACGGTTTTTTGCTACGGGTGTATCAATTGTCCTGCATCCTTACAGCCCAATGGTGCCCATCATTCACATGAATATTCGCTACTTCGAAAACGATGGCGGCGACGCTTGGTTTGGAGGTGGCATAGATCTTACTCCCATTTATGTTCAGGAAGACCAGGCTCGTTTTTTTCATGAAACATTGAAGATTACCTGTGACGCTTTTGACGCTTCTTATTATCCCTCTTTTAAAAAGTGGGCGGACGATTATTTCTTCATTCCTCATCGTCAAGAAACCAGAGGAATTGGGGGAATATTTTTCGATTACCAAAAGGCAGGCGAAAAATCAATTGAGGATATTTTTGAATATGTAAAAGCCGTTGGTCATACTTTTTTAAAGGCCTATTTACCCATTGTATCGAGCAATAAAACACTGCCCTATACACCTGAGCAAAAGGAATGGCAACTCGTTCGAAGAGGGCGTTATGTTGAATTCAACTTAGTGCATGACCGAGGTACACGCTTTGGTTTGGAGACAGGCGGGCGCATCGAATCTATTCTAATGAGTCTGCCCGAATACGCATCGTGGAAGTACAATCACAAAACAACGGAAGGCAGCGAGGAAGCAAAGACACTCTCACTGCTGAAAAAAGAAATAGATTGGGTAAAGTAAAACCCGAGTCACAGAAAAGAAAAACCCCGCTTCTGATAAGGAAAGCGGGGTTTTTTTATGATGTAAAGAGGAATTACAAGCGGTTGTCGATCATTTCTACTCCAGGATATTTCGACTTGTTGAAGGTGAAATCGGTATCTGGAACGTCATTACTAGTTACAAAGGTTTTCACTTTGTAAGTGATTTCAGCACCTTCGCGCGTTTTCACGATAATCTTGCGAACTTCCATTTTCGCTTTGTCAACGAACATGGTAATGGTGTGATAAGCTTTTCCTTTTGTCTCAATAGGATAGAGGTTGATTTCATAAGCCGCAACACCATCCATATTGGCAGAAGCATTTTTCATTTCATGCTTAAAGTCTTTTTCCCAGATGGTAAACATTTGAGAAGGGTCGAATGATCCATTTTTAACATCAGCGATATCATCAATGGAACAAGAGTTAGCTTTTTTATCGTAGCTCCAAACTGTTTTGTTGTCAGAGATGACCACGTAGTCAGCAAGGTTCAAAGCGTACTTGGCACCTTTGATTTTGATGGTACCCTCTTGCTTAACATTTTTGTTATTCTTTTTATCGACGAGTGTCGACGAGAAGTCAGCTGTAATGGATTTGTAGCCTTTTGCCTTTGCAGAAAGCTTGTCGAGAATTTCTTTGGAAGTTTGAGCTGAAGCGCTGAAACCTGCACAGAGTGCGGCCGTAAGAAATAGGAGGGCCAATTTTTTCATTGTAATTTTTTTAAAACGGATCTTTTGACGAGGCGTTTTTCAAGAATTGTTCCAAAGATATCTCATCGGGAATTAAAACTTTGCGAGCCTTACTTCCTTCGAATGGGCCAATAACTCCTGCAGCTTCTAATTGGTCTACCAATCGGCCTGCACGGTTATACCCCAGTTTGAGCTTTCTTTGGAGCAAAGAGGCGCTTCCTTGTTGGGAAAGAACCACTATGCGAGCAGCTTCTTCAAATAACTCATCGCGATCCGCGGCGTCAAAATTACCCAATTCTGCGCCTCCTTCGTCAGCTACTTCAGGAAGAAGTAACGCACTCGGATATCCTTGTTGGTTTCCAATGAAGTCTGTGATCTCTTCTACCTCAGGCGTATCAACGAATCCACACTGAATCCGGATAAGGTCGTTACCAGTAGAATAAAGTAAATCGCCTCGGCCAATGAGCTGATCGGCTCCACCAGCATCGAGGATGGTGCGGGAGTCGATTTTCGAGGTTACACGAAAAGCAATACGTGCCGGGAAGTTAGCCTTGATAATACCTGTAATGATATTCACGGATGGACGCTGTGTGGCAATGATCAAGTGAATACCAATGGCACGTGCGAGCTGCGCCAAGCGAGCAATGGGGGTTTCTACCTCACGGCCGGCTGTCATGATCAAATCCGCAAACTCGTCAACGACTAACACGATATAAGGAAGGAAACGATGGCCTTTTTCGGGATTTAGGCGACGCTGAACAAACTTGGCGTTGTATTCCTTAATATTTCGGCATGCCGCGGTTTTCAAAAGCTCGTAGCGTTCATCCATTTCAATGCACAGCGAGTTCAGTGTTTTGACTACTTTACTCGTATCGGTGATAATCGCTTCTTCTTCATCGGGCAGTTTAGCTAAGAAGTGACGTTCAATTTTATTGAATAGCGTTAACTCCACCTTCTTCGGGTCAACAAGCACAAACTTGATTTGGGACGGGTGCTTTTTATATAACAGAGAAACGAGGATGGCATTTAAACCGACAGATTTACCTTGACCAGTAGCACCGGCCATGAGTAAGTGAGGCATTTTAGCCAAATCCGTTACAAATACTTCGTTAGAAATCGTTTTACCCAGCACCACAGGCAGTTCCATGTCGGCGTTTTGAAACTTCTCAGAAGCAATCAACGAGCGCATGGATACTACATCTGGCTTACTGTTGGGCACTTCAATACCAATGGTTCCTTTACCCGGAATAGGCGCGATGATGCGGATACCAAGGGCTGCTAGGCTCAAGGCAATATCGTCTTCGAGGTTTTTGATCTTAGAAATACGCACTCCAGGAGCAGGAACGATTTCATAAAGCGTAACCGTTGGACCAATTGACGCCTTGATTTTGGAGATCTCAATCTTGTATTGATTGAGGGTTTCCACAATTTTATTTTTGTTTTCCTCAAGTTCTTCTTTGGTAATCTGCGGTCCTGATCCTCCATGAGGTTTTAGCAGGTCGATACTTGGCGGCTCATAACGAGAAAGATCTAATTTGGGATCATACTCACCAAACTCTTGGAGCTTAGAGTCCACCTCATCGTCGCTTAGTTCTTCTTCTTTTTTAGGGCCTTCCACATCCATACCTAGATAGCTCAGGTCTCCTAGATTCAGAGCTTGAGCGGCGGGCGCTGCTAAGCTCGGGGCAATGGATAAATCAAACGAACCGTCGCCGCTCGCTTCTGCGTTTGGTTTGAGTTCGATGCTATTTAGGTCAAAAGCTTCTTCTTCTTCTTCAACGATTGGATCTTCCTCTAATTCTGGAAGAGGAGAAATGCTTTCTTCTTCAGCGATCAAAGGCTCGTTGATCGGTTCCGAATGAATGAGCACAGGCTCAGCTAGTGGGTTGGCAACCGGCGTTTGGATAGGCACAGGAGGAACTACTGGTGGCGCGACAAACGAATTTTGTGCGGCTTCCTTGGGTTCTTCTGTTTGAGCGACTTCCAGTTCGGGTTCAGGTAAAACCTCTTCTTCGTTGGGTTTTATAGCTTCTTTACTGCGTTGAAACCACTCGGCCAAACGCGCCCAGAATGCTTCCACTTGATGATTGTAGTTGAAAATAAGGAATGCTGCGGTAACAAAAATGAAAACAAACAAGGAACCAATCCAACCGAGGGTAAAAACCAACCATTGTGTTGCTAATACGCCAAATCCGCCAACAAATCTGTCGTTGCAGGTGAGTTCGATGTGTGGGTAGGGTAAATCAACAG
>JBDKGH010000127.1:0-31694 GCA_039798265.1 Bacteroidota bacterium
CCAAGGTGTCTATTTCTTGAGCATAACAAATATCAGCAGGTGAGCCCAAACCAGGCGCTGTGATCACTTGTGTAGTAGAAAACTCACTCGAGAATTTAGTGATGCGTGTAGGTGACCAACTGGCTACGTAAAAATTACCATCGCCATCATGGTCTATACCATCGCAATTCGTTAAGCTCGTAGGTGTAAGAATAGAAACGGTATAATCTGCGAGGTTGATTGATTTAATAGGCGCAGATGCTCCCCAACATACATACACCAATCTATTATTTGCACCGTCATAGGTGATTCCATTCGGCGTTTTTGTGTCAGTATAAATCAACGTTGATGTAGGAGCTGCAAAATCAGCCATGCTGATTTCATGAATTTTTTTTGCGCCAAAATCCGTTACCCACAAACGGTTGATACCATCAGAAGCCAAACCATTCAAAAAGTTCGCTCCCGAAATAGTGATCGATGTTACCTGAGCACCACTAGTGAGATCATATCCTTTTATAGAACTACCCGTAATCGCAAAAAGAGTATTTCCCATCACCTCCATTCCATAACTTGCTGTAGCGTTCGTACCGAAATATGCCACTTCATTGCCATCACCGTCTACTTCTACTATGCTATTCACATTGGACACAAGAAAACGACCGTAAACGTTGTCATACTCCACGGACTCAATGGTACCTAGATTTTGTGCACTGGTTCCAATCGTCATTGCAGCAAGGAGAGAAAAGAGTAAAGATTTTTTCATTTCAAAGGTTGATTTACTACAAACGTGAGCAATAATTTCTCATTCTCCAAAACAGAGTGTTGGTCAATCAAGGAATTCTGAGCAACGTGAATGCTTGTCTTGAAAAAAAAACAAGTGAAAAAGAGCGATTCTACGCATATTTGAACAGCCAAATGTCACCCATGAAGATCAAGATTTATTTTTTCCTCTTACTTGCCGCGCTTGTGTTGAACCAATGCCATTCAACAGGCTCTAGCCATCCTACCGAGGAAAAAAACAACATTCTTGGACCCGAGCTGCTCAATGCCTACATCGAATCGGACAAACCCGTTCTGGTTGATTTTAATGCAACATGGTGTGCGCCATGTCGTACCATGCACCCTTTATTGGCTGAAGTAAGCAATACCTACGCCTCATCATTAACAGTTGTTTCCGTTGATGTAGATGAGTATCCCGATTGGGCAGATAAGTATAAGGTTCGTTCGCTGCCTACTTTCATGATTTTCAAAAAGGGAAAAACAATTCTCACCCACGAGGGCAGCACTTCGAAAGAAGATTTTATAGCCAAAATAGAAACAGCCTTACAGGCAGCTCAGTGACCTTGCAACTGATACACGAGAAAATCTTCATTTTCAAAAGCAACAGGAAAGTCCAACGGGGTTTGAAATAGATGTCGATCAAAAATGATCCACTTGGCACCCTTTTCCTGATACGCTAACCAGAACCTATCGGTGTTCGCCTCTTCCTCATCAAAACTCCATCCTTTGCGATGGGCAAAATAAATGAGCTGTGGATCACCTCCACCATTAATGGCAATCAAATCTGTTGGCTCCGCTAGTTGATTTACCATGTCCTCCAATGTCAATTTGTAGCGTTGATTCTTTTTGATAAAAAAATCGTGCTGCTGATTGATGATTCCCTCGAGCATACCGACAGCCAAAAGAGTAAAGATGATTTTTTTATTGTCCAAAAAACGTAGGCCAAACGCGGCAATCAGCGCCATAATAGGAACGTAAGGGATAATGTAGTAGTCGTGATGCTGAAAAAAACGTCCCGATTTCACCGCATACACCGCAAATATGAAGGTGATGATTCCAAACACATAAATCAAACGGATATTTCGCTCTCGCCATAAGCGAACTAAACCAGCTACAAAGAGAATAAAAAACACAAAGCCGTTAAATGCGCTGAAATAAAAACGCTTCGCTACATTTCCCCAATGGTTGTAAATTTCATCAACTCCTTCAGCAAAAGAAGACCCGATATTATACCATTTTCCAGATAGATCAGACAGATGAATACACCAGATAAAATACCAATAATACACGATGCCTATGCACAGCACAGTTACGAGAGAAAATGAAAAAAGCCGTCCCTTTTTATCCCAGCATTTCCAAGCTGGTGCAATAAAAAGTGCTAAGTAAATTCCCGCTGGAATTTTGGATAAAACACCGAGCAGCGCTAGCAGTCCATAACCTATTAAATTCTTCGCCTTCCCTTCTTCGAGATATTGCAATCCATGCCATAAAGCCATCATCACCAAAGACACGCAAAAAGTATCCGACATTGTTTTACGCGAGAACGCAAACCAAATTGAACTTAACAAAATGAGCGAAGCCTGAAAGGCCAACTTTTCATCCGCATATTTTTTGACTAGTCGATAAAAAAACCAAATACCTAAGGAACTTATGATCAAGTTGATCAATCGACCGTACCAATGATCATATCCAACTACATCAGCCACCAAAGCGTGAGCGTAGTACAGGGCAGGAAACTCCATTCCCACATACCCCAATCCTCCGTTGGTTTCGTTTACTGTTGGGTAAAAAATACTGCTTTGATCCTCTACAAAATTTCGAGCGACCATTAAGCCCGTGCATTGG
Organism: Bacteroidota bacterium; assembly: GCA_039798265.1. Taxonomy (GTDB): domain Bacteria; phylum Bacteroidota; class Bacteroidia; order Flavobacteriales_D; family Sanyastnellaceae; genus JBDKGH01. Next base: position 2,605 of record JBDKGH010000127.1, read on the forward strand.
CGCCAGCTGTGTCCACTTTCGAGTGGAGCGTTCGTAATACCAATGAGACGAATAAAGAAAAACACCAGAATCCAAACTCCGATGTTATTCCATTTTATGTAGTGGCTTAATTTCAAACGCTCACTACGCGTATTGTGGAAAGCACTTTTCGCGCATTCACTTTTGCTGTTTCTAAATCCGAATGCGTTACAGTGACGTGTCCCATTTTTCGAAATGGTTTCGTACTAGCCTTTCCATATAGATGAACATATACACCCGGCATGGCCAATGCTTCTCGCATTCCTTCATAATTGACTGGGCCGGTAAAACCTTTTTCTCCTAAAAGATTAATCATTACCGCCGGCTGTATCAGCCTTGTATCACCCAATGGCAAATTCAAAATAGAACGCAGGTGCTGTTCATATTGAGATGTCCCGCACGCTTCTATGGTGTGGTGACCGCTGTTGTGGGGGCGCGGGGCAATTTCGTTCACCAGTACTTGACCCGATTTTGTCACAAAAAATTCGATGGCTAAAAGTCCAACAAAATCGAGAGCCTTCACCAATTTATGAGCAATCTCTTCCGCCTGTTGCGTCACTTCGTGGCTTACAGCAGCGGGACTAAACAAAAACTCCACTAAGTTCGCTTCTGGATTAAATTCCATTTCTACTATCGGGAAAGTAACCATTTCGCCGCTTTCATTGCGTGCAATCAGAATGGCAATCTCCTTTTCAAAATCCACCATTTTTTCCAACACACTGGGCACATCGAAAGCTTTTTCAATATCAGCAGTGGTGCGCAGTGGCTGCACTCCTTTGCCATCATAACCGCCGGTGCGCATTTTTTGCATGACTGGGAAATCGCCAACAAAACGTTCAATATCTTCCTTCGAGTCGATGAGATAAAATGGTGCGGTGGGGATTTGATGTTCTGCGTAAAATTGTTTTTGAAGACCTTTATCTTTCACTATTCGCAAAATAGCAGGATCGGGGTACACTTTTACACCTTCACTTTTCAGCTTTTCTAAGGCCTCTACATTCACGTGCTCAATTTCGATGGTTAACACATCTTGATTTTTTCCAAAAGCATAAACGGTGTCAAAATCATCAAAACTCCCTTGGGTGAAGGAATGAGCGTAAGGAGCGCAAGGTGCGTCAGCAGCAGGATCTAATACTGAAATATGGACATCATAATTGATGGCTTCTTGAATAAACATTCGTCCGAGTTGACCACCACCTAAAATTCCCAAACGCAAATTGCCAGAGTAAAAAGCTTTCATGGCGGCAAAGGTACGTTTTCAGCATCAGATTCAAGGCATTTCGAATGATAGTTAATCAACTGTGGAAATCTTACCCCGCATCCAAGCACTGCTCCTTTTTAACTTCGCTGATGCAATGAAACAATACCACGATTTACTTCAACATTTGCTCGATAACGGCGCTGCTAAAAGCGACCGCACAGGCACAGGCACACTCAGTGTTTTCGGGCATCAAATGCGCTTTAACCTCGAAGAAGGCTTTCCTGTAGTCACTACCAAAAAACTTCACCTTCGCAGCATTATCATTGAGTTATTGTGGTTTTTGAAAGGCGACACCAACATTCAATACCTCAAGGACAATGGCGTAAGCATTTGGGACGAATGGGCTGACGAAAATGGCAACCTCGGTCCTGTATATGGCTACCAGTGGCGCTCTTGGCCCAATCCAGACGGCACACACACCGACCAAATTGTCAAATTAATTGAAGGGTTGAAAAAAAATCCAGACTCTCGTCGTCACATCGTATCCGCCTGGAATCCTTCTTTTATTGATCAAATGGCCCTTCCTCCTTGCCACTGTTTGTTCCAATTTTATGTAGCTGATGGCAAGTTGAGTTGTCAGCTCTATCAGCGCAGTTGCGATACTTTCCTTGGTGTTCCATTCAACATAGCCTCTTATGCGTTGTTGACCATGATGATCGCGCAAGTAGTAGGACTAAAACCAGGCGAATTCGTATGGACGGGCGGCGATGTGCATTTGTATTCCAATCACATTGAGCAGGCTAAACTGCAGTTGAGCAGAGAGCTGCGTCCACTGCCTACCATGAAAATCAATCCAGAAGTAAAAGATCTTTTTGCTTTTGAATACAGTGATTTCGAACTGATCAATTATGATCCACATCCACACATCAAAGCGGCTGTTGCTGTATAAAGCATGAAGATTAGTTTAATAGCGGCCTTAGGTCGCAATAAAGAGATCGGAGCAAACAACGATCTGATGTGGCACTTACCCGCCGACATGCGTTTTTTTAAATCGAGTACGCTGAACCATGTCATTATAATGGGGCGCCGAAACTACGATAGTATTCCAGAGCGCTTTCGACCATTTAGTGATCGCACCAATATGGTCATCACACGCGACCAAAATTTTGTTGCGCCTGGCTGCCACGTTTTTACCACCTTGCAAGACGCCATTGCGCAAGCAAAAGACTTAGGAGAAACGGAGGCCTTTGTTATTGGTGGTGCTCAGATTTATGATCTCGCACTCCAGACGCTTCCTGTTGACCACCTTTACCTCACACACATCGACGCCGAGTTTCCACAGGCAGATACTTTTTTCCCCACCTGGAACGAATCCGAGTGGACCAAAACCTTGCTTTCAGAGCATGCTGCTGATGAGAAACACGCATTTAGTTTCAAAGTCTATCGTTATGATCGCCTAGGTAAAAGCGGAGAGTAGAAAAAAAATGACAATTATCAGACACTTGACTGATGTATTTCGATGACTGTCCATTTCTTTTGTTTTCAATGATTTAACCAACCTAATGCACCCGCTTTTTTTCCCATTCGGCTCGGCATGACAAAGAGATGACATTTCAATAAAACCGCTCTACCACCTTTGTGACCATAAGAGAAAGAGGTAACAGTGAACGAACTTCGAGTAATAGCCCTAACCCACAAAAACTTGCCTTTGGAAAACATCGGTGAGTTTCATCTTTCCGATGAAAAGCGCAATGATGTTTTGGCCCAAATAAAGGCCAATATGGGCATGGAAGAAATCATGTTCCTCAGCACATGCAACCGTGTTGAGATTATTTTCACCTTACCGCACTTTGTATGTCCTGGCGTTACCGGACAAATCTTACACATCATTCGCCCCGATTTTTCTGCCGAACAGATCAAAGAATTAGCACAAAAAGCAGAACGTTATAACGGGCCCGAAGCCATCGAACACGTGTTGCGTGTAGCCTCGAGCCTCGACTCAGTAGTAATCGGTGAGCGTGAAATCATTACCCAATTGCGCAAAGCCTACGAGGAATGCCACGCCGCACACCTCACTGGTGATCACCTTCGATTGGTTAATCGTCACGCTATACTTACGGCTAAAGAAATCTTCACTCATACTGACCTTTCCAAGAAACCAGTTTCAGTTGTTTCCTTGGCTTGGCAGGAGTTTAGAGAAAAAAATATAGCTACGGATGCACGTATTTTGCTCGTAGGTGCAGGCCAAATCATCCGCAACTTTTCGAAGTTCTTGTTTGAAAATGGCTATACCAATCTCGTTATCGCCAACCGCACGCTTTCAAACGCACAATCATTAGCCGACTCGTTTGGTGGCACGGCCATATCGCTCGACCAATTGAGCCAATACGCCGATGGCTTCGCCGCACTGGTGAGTTGCACTGGCTCTGAAGACACCATCATTTCGGCGGAACTATTTGCTCAAATGAGTCAGGGGAAAAAAGGACTTCTCGCCATTGACCTTGCCTTACCAGCCGATATCGATCAAGATGTGATTGCCGCGCAAGAAGTAGTTTACGTGGGCATGAAAGAAATTCAAACAAAGGCATCTGCCAACATCGGTTTTCGCGCTCAAGCACTTGCCGATTGTGAGCCCATCATTCAATCTGGTATCAAAGAGTACGAGCGTGCCTTCCATGAACGTCGTGTAGAACGTGCCATGCGCACCATTCCAGAAACCATTAAAGAAATCAAGAACACAGCTCTAGGTACTGTATTCGCTGAAGATCTTGAAAATTTGGATGAAAATTCTCGCGAGTTATTGGAGAAAATACTTCAATACATGGAGAAAAAGTATATTTCTGTGCCCATGAAGATGGCGCGTGAAGTACTTTTGGATGCAGTATCGAAGAACTAATTTCCCTTGAAAAAAAACATCATTATTGGAACTCGCGGCAGCGACCTTGCTTTGTGGCAAGCTCACTTCGTGAAAAACAGCCTCGAAGCCTTAGGTTACGATTGTTTGTTGAACATCATCAAAACCCAAGGCGACCAGATTCAGCACCTCAGTCTCGATAAGCTAGAAGGGAAAGGATTTTTCACCAAAGAAATTGAAGAGGCATTGCTTCGGAAAGAAATTGACCTCGCTGTGCACTCGCACAAAGATTTGGAAACAGAGCAACCCGCAGGACTTACTATAGCAGCCGTTAGTCATCGTGAAGATCCGTCTGATCTTCTACTCATTCGTAAAGAATGTGTAGATAGCACACAAAAATATAATTTGAAACAAGGAGCCCAAGTAGGTACTTCTTCCTCTCGCCGCAAAGCCCAAATGCTTCACTACCGTAAAGATGTTGAGCTATTGGACATCCGTGGAAATGTACCTACTCGAGTTCAAAAACTTCGTGATGGACACTTTGAGGCCATCCTATTGGCCAAAGCCGGTGTACACCGCCTTCAACTAGACCTTAGCGACTTGCATGTAGAAGTGCTACATCCTGAAGATTTCGTGCCAGCTCCAGCGCAAGGCGTATTAGCCATTCAATGCCGCGAAGAAGACGCAGAAATGCGCAACATCCTTTCTCACCTTCATCATACCGATGTAGCCGAACTCATACACATAGAACGCTCAGTGCTCAATCGCATGCAAGGCGGTTGTCACTTGCCTTTAGGCGTGTATGCTCGCAAAACGGAAGATGAATACGAAGTGCATGTTTCGATGGCTCCCACTTGGGACGCCCCTAACCGTCATCTCACCTTCATTTCTGACAACGCAGAAGCGCTCATTACGCAGATCGTTGCTGAAATTAAACCCCAATAAACTCTTATGAGCACTTCTATTTTTTTTACCCGCGAAATTGCGGATGACTCTTCATTGTATAAAAAAATCAGTGCTCTTGGATGCACCATTTCGGGGCAAGCTCTTATCGCCACTGAAACGATTGTTCGATCAGAACCACTGCCTACCAGCCCTTGGATTTTCTTTAGTTCGAAACAGGCCGTGAGCCACTTTTTTGCTCAGTATCCAACGCCTAGTGCCAAACAGTGGGCAGCCATTGGCGAAGGCACAGCGCGCGAATTAAAAAAATACGGTGATGTATCTTTCGTTGGCTCTGCCAATGACACAGCGCAGGTAGCAAAAGAATTTGCGCGTATGGCCGGCAAAGACAAAGTACTTTTCCCTATCAACGACATTTCGGTTCGAACCGTTCAAAGCGCCTTACCCGAATCGCAAGTAATTGATTGGGTTTGTTACCGCACCTCGCAAACCCCCACAGCCGTAGGATATTACGACATCGTTGTTTTTTCTAGTCCCAGCAACGTCGACTCCTTTTTGCAAGCTAACAAATGGCTTTCTACCCAAAAAGCGATTGCTTTTGGCAAAAGCACGGCAAACAAATTGGTGGAAATGGGAATTGACACACCCATCATTTCGCAAGGAGTAAGTGATCAAGCCTTAGTGAACGCAATAAAAACTGCATTATCGAGTTAATTAGCCGCCTCTTCCTATATTCACGCTGGTAATAGACCTTCGAAAGAAAAGGAAGTTTACTTTTGACCATGCGCAAAATTCTTGTATCCACACTTCTTTGCACTGCCTTTGGCCTGCCCGCTTTACAAGCGCAAGATGCCACACCTAAATATGTCAACGAATTCTTGAATATCGGAGTTGGGGCTCGCGCCCTGGGCATGAGCCTCTCTCAGGTATCAAGTGTAAACGATGTTACCGCGGGATACTGGAACCCCGCAGGACTTGTAGGCATTCAAAGTGATCTCGAATTGGCCGCTATGCACAGCGAATATTTCGCGGGCATTGCTAAGTATGATTATGCCGCCATCGGAAAATCGATTGACTCCACCAGTTCAGCCTCATTTTCATTTATTCGTTTTGGTGTAGATGATATCCCAAACACGATTGACCTTTACGATCCATCAGGCAACATTAATTACGATCGCATTACCACATTCAGTTCCGCTGATTATGCCTTTATTTTCTCCTATGCACGTAAAGGATTGCCTTGGAAAAAAGGAGTAAGCAATTCGGGCAACTGGACGGGGCTTAGCTGGGGCTTAAACGCAAAAGTGATTTACCGCCAAGTGGGCGATTTTGCAAACTCTTGGGGATTTGGATTTGACGGAGGAATCAAAGGAAACTATGATAAATGGAAATTTGGTTTAGTTGCTCGCGATGTAACTTCCACCTTTAACGCATGGACATTTTCCCTCGATGAGCGCACTCAACAAGTATTTCAGCAAACCAATAACGAACTACCTCAAAACGGATTGGAGATCGCTCTTCCACGATTGATCGCTGGTGTTGGTCGTGAATTCAACTGGAAAAAAGTGAGCCTATTAGCAGAACTGAATGCCACCTTCACCACCGATGGTCGCCGCAACACCTTAGTGTCTGCCAATCCAGTAAGCATTGACCCGAATATGGGCATTGAACTGGGATATGCCAAAACCATCTACTTCCGCATGGGAGTTGGCAACATACAAAAAGCGAAGAACTTTGACGATAGTAAATACTACACCCTCCAACCCAACTTGGGTATAGGATTGCGCATCCGACAACTCTACCTCGATTACGCACTAAGCGATATTGGAAATGTATCCGACGTTCTTTATTCCAACGTGTTTTCGTTGAAATATCAAATCAACAAATCTCCCAATCGCGTAAAGCCCAACTAAAAAATTAGGCTGACTTCTGACGCGGAAACGTAACAGCAAGTACGAGGTAAAAAACGGAAGAGAACAAGACAAAAGCATACACCAAATGGATGGGCTGCATATATGCAGGGAAACCGCCATAATTCAGTATTGCGCCAAAAATGATCTCAGCTACCAACGCCCCTAGAACGGTATTCACCGTGCGTATGCGTCGTTCCTGTTTGCTATTGTAAAAATACAAAGCCGCCATCGTTAGCACTAATAAGATAGAGGCACTGCGATGGATCAAAAAAATGCTAGGAAGTGCATCAATCCAACCTTGTCGTTCAATACCTGTAGCAGCTACTACATCCACACTTTCGCGCACTTGTGTTCCGAGCAAGAACTGCATCAACACCAATGCAAAAAGTAAATAGGTCAGATTTTTTACACGAGCGTGCGGTACGTTAGACAATCTTTTTTCTCCCACACGAAAGTTCAATCCCCATAGCAAGGTCACTATTCCGAGTGAACCCAACATGTGCAAAGTAATGCTACTTGTGGTCAAATTACCATCCACCACTAGTTTACCAAGCCACGCTTCAAAACCCACCATGGCTAAAACACCCAAAGCCATCAATAGGCTGAGCGAATCGCCTTCTTTGCGCCAGCGTGCAGCGGTAAGCGCTATAAGTACCAAAATAGGAATAGCAAACAATGCAGTGGCCAATCGATTCAGGTATTCAATCCAGGTATGCGTAGCATCAAAAATGGCATAATCATGCTTAGGATACTTCGTCCATTGCGCATGATCAAATTCAGCCGTAGCCTTTAACTGATCATTCGCTACCCACAGCGTATCGTTATGGATAATCATTTGACCCTTTTCGAAAGACTTTCCCTCGCGCAAGGTTAGTGGCTCCTGATCTGTAGGAGGAATAAGATAACCAAAACACTTCGGCCAGTCAGGACAGCCCATGCCACTGCCCGTAGTGCGCACTACACCACCGGCCATTATTACTAGGAAGAAAAAAGCAAGAGTTACGCGAACAGCGCGTTGAATAGATTTTGACGGTTTCATTGCAACAAATATAATTGCCACAACCTACCAAAAAAGCAAACTGATGATAATCCTAAAATTATCGAATCAGGCCACTTACCAATTGCCAAAGGCTCATCACTTTTTGAGCACCAGCAAAAGTATCTTGGAGTACTGCAGCATTTTTACCACTCGCACCAACAGATGAACTGGTATGAGTTGGTGCCAACTTCCAAGTTACCACTTCCACTTCCGAAACAGGATATTGGCCATCAGCCATTTCTTGAACGGTCTTGATCAAATCATTTTCGGTAATCACTTTTGGATCGTACTCTACTGCCACCACATTCGTTTCGCGACCATCGGCATAATCCAAGTCCGTATTCACTACGCCTTTTAAAGCACGCAGACCTTGTTGAATTTTACCTCCACAGCCATGAGCGCATGTCATACCACCCACCACCAAGCGAGCAATGGTTTTCTCCTTTTCCCCCGCTAATTCAGTACGGGTAATTTTTACTTCACCTTGCTTCTCAGCTTCTGGTCCGCTTAAGCAAGCAGTTAACGAAAAGGTCACAGCAAGAGCAAACAATAATTGACGCATTTTCATAAGGCGGTTCATTTGGTTGTGTAAATGTAAAAATGGAAAGGACAACTATGCGTTAAATTTGTCGAAAATTAATATGATTTGAAGTCCGCTAAATCTCAGCACCTCTTGGTGCTACTACTCCTCGCCTTAACCTGGGGTAGTTCCTTTATCCTCATGAAGCGCGGACTCTACACCATCGATGGGCATCCCGTATTCGAAGCTAATCAAGTAGCCGCTATTCGCCTCTCCTTAGCAGCCCTGTTGCTTTCTCCCATTTCCATTCCAGCTCTTCGCCATCTGAAGAAAGAAGATTGGAAGTGGCTTGCGGTGGTAGGGCTTGTGGGCAGCGGACTTCCTGCCTTTTTGTTTACCAACTCCCAAAAGCACTTAGACAGCAGCATTGCGGGTATTCTTAATGCCCTCACTCCGCTGTTCACCTTACTGATTGCCATCTTCATTTTCAAAAAAAACATCAGCAAAAAACAATTTGCGGGGGTAAGCATTGGCCTACTCGGCGCCATTGGGCTTGTTTCGCTAAAGGGATTTGGAGACACTGAAAACTGGATGTTTTCACTCCTCATTGTGCTGGCTACATTCAGTTATGGTCTAAGTGTAAACACTGTAGCCAATAAGCTTACGCACCTGAAATCATTGCACATCACTTCAATTTCTCTGCTTTTCGCAGGTGTACCCTGTGCCTTTTACACCCTCAATAACGGCACCCTAGAAGTACTGCAACAGCATCCTAACGGATGGTCCTCTTTTGGCTATATCTGTTTACTCGCCGCTGCGGGCACGGCTATGGCCAATATGCTCTACTTCTGGCTTACCCAACAAACATCAGCCCTTCTCGCTTCGAGCGTTACTTATCTTATGCCAGTAGTGGCAGTGCTTTGGGGTGTTTATGACCACGAACCGCTGCAATGGGGGCACATTCTTTTTTCCGGAGTTATTCTGTCCGGAGTTTGGTTGGTCAATAAAAAAGATTGATCAATTGATGGTATCACCTCGTAAAGCTCTAAATCGCTTACGTGCTTCGATGACATATAAACTACCCGGATAATCGATGATGAGCCTTTCATAGAGCTCCATGGCTTTCGCTGTATCGTTAAAGTAGCGCTCATTCATTTCTGCTAAACGGAATAACGCGTCATCTGCCGTGATATCCTTAAAATGAAAATCCAGTACTTTCTGATACAGTTCTTTGGCCATTTCAAATTGAGCGAATTTGTATAACATACCCGCTTTCATCATATAAATCTCGTCAGTCAAAGGATGCGCGGGATACTCGTTCAAAATGGAATCAAGCGTCGTAAAACACAAGTCCATTTTATTTTGATAGGCTAACAAATCTGCCCGGGCATACATTTCCATCGGTGCCGTTATGGTGTCCATGTTGAAATTATCGGTGATCAACAAGGAAAGATCAATGGCATCATTAGAAATCAATTTTGTAGTGGAGGCTTTCAGCACATCTAACTGACCTTGGGCCCATTCAAAATCTCCGGTATAATAGGAAATACGCGCATTTCGAAATTTAGCTTCATGCCCCAAAGGATCTTCTTTAAAGTCCAATTCAACTTGTGAAAACAACAAGGACGCATCCCAAATTTCATTTCCAAACACCAAAATATCACCCAACTCCAATTTACACGCCGCTTGTACTTTTGGATACACGCCGGGAAGCTGTATGGCATCACGAAGAAGAGCCACCGCTTCGCTTTGTTTGTCGAGATAAAAAGCTTGAACATGCGCCAAATCCTTCATCATCATGGCTGTTTCTGCATTTCGTCCTAGTTCCGATAAGGTCTGTTGGTACTCTGTTTCCAGTTGCGCGTAGGCAATTCGATCAATGCCTGGCTTATCAGTCAACTGAGTGTTGAGTACTTGTAATTTGTTCATTCGAGCCAACATGTAATAGGGAAACGTTTTCCCTTTTTCTACTACATATTGATAAGACTTCAGCGCGGTGGTGTAGTCCTTGTTGTTGGTGGCCAATTCGGCTAGGTTGATCAACCGTGAACCATTTTCATTCAAGCGTTTGTCAAGTGCTGAGGCTTGCACGTATGCGGAGGCAAAATCTTTTTTCTGCAAAAAAAGCCACGTCAACATTTCCGGAAAAATGGTCGCCTCCGGACTCCTTTGGTTTCTGCGCAATAGCTTTGATTTCAGCAATTCCAAATTGGCCGGATTTTCCTCAAAATTCAGCGTTCTGTTGAGTGAATTTTGAACGGTTTGAAGGTAATTCGGCTCTTGTTCGAGCAAATCCAAAAACGATTCGATCATGGCATCAAAATCACCGAGGTTGCCTTGCATATTGGCAATTTCATAGATGTAGTTGTACCCATCTGTTGATTTCGATTTTCCTTTTTCATACGTTTTCAGCGCCCATTCAAACTCACCTACTCGGGTAAATTCATTCGCCAAACGAATAACATTACTCCGGGTTGGATTCATTTTCGAAAGGGCTTCACTGAATTGACTTTGGGCTTCTTGAATTTTATTGAATTTCTTGTACAAGTCTCCCAACTGAACGTAGGCAATACCATCATCACCATCCGTTTTTATGCGCTTCTTCACCAGTTTCTCTGACTCTTCAAAATCTTCTAAGGCAATGAGGGTATTCAAATAGTTGGTGTAAACGCGTGTGGTTTTGTTGGTCTTGTAAATTTTTTCATAATACAATCGCGCCTGTTCAAATTGACCTTCGTTGTAATAGAAGTCCGCTAGGTCCAAATCGTCCTGAGCCTTTACTGTAGAAGTAAAAGCCAGTAAACACAGGAGTACACCCATCACATATTTCATCATCGCATTCACGTGTTTCTTGAAACGTTTTTTTAAAGAGAAAAGTGCCTAGTTTACTTTTTTAAGCGAGTCCACCATGAAATGTATGGAAGGATAAAGATCATTCCATTTTTGAAGTATAGCTGAAGCGGCTACCTGCCAATGATCCCGCTCTTGCTGAATCCGTAATACTTGCTGTTTTTCTTTCTCCAGTTGAAGCGCCACATATTCCTTCGTCAATTCTTGACCTTGGGCATCATGGGTAGCTCCCTTTTCTAAAGCTTCTTTCAAAGCTACTAACTGCTTTTCCTGTGTCGACGCGCTGCTTCTTAATTTTTCTAAAACAGACAAAGGCTGCTTTGCCATTTTACCCGTTTGCGCGTAGCGATCTAATTGATCTGCCAGTCCACTGGGGAGAAGAGAAGTGTAGTTGGCTTGAATAAACGACAGCTGCTGCTGAACGGAATCACTCGCTGCAGCCAACGCAGCCGAGTCGAGTTGATCAATAGCCAATTCTTCCGCTTTTACCACAGTAAGCAGCGAATCAACAGCACGAATGTGTTCTATGGAATGCCCAGGACGACAGGCATTGAGCGATACAATCGCTGCTGCCGAAACGAGCATCATGATGATTAATCCACGCATGGCGCTAAGATACGTTTTTCCGCGCACCACAAGCCAGCATGAAATAGCGCTTAAATCTTATCGAAACCTACATACGGAACCAAAGCCTCTGGAATGCGGATACCATCTGGCCCTTGGTTATTTTCGAGAAGTGAAGCTACGATACGAGGCAAGGCTAAGGCACTTCCGTTAAGGGTATGTACCAATTGGGTTTTGCCATCTGCATTTTTAAAGCGGCACTTCAGTCGATTGGCTTGGAATGTTTCGAAGTTAGAGGTAGAACTTACTTCTAACCAACGTTCTTGCGCCGCGCTGAATACTTCAAAGTCATAGGTCATGGCAGAGGTGAAGCCCATATCTCCGCCACACAAGCGAATAATACGGAAAGGCAACTCTAATTTTTGAAGCAACATTTTCACATGTTCTACCATGTCCTCTAAAATTTTGTAGGACTGATCGGGGTGAGCCAACTGCACGATTTCGATTTTATCAAATTGATGCAAACGGTTCAATCCACGTACGTGAGCTCCCCAGCTTCCAGCTTCACGGCGGAAACACGGTGTGTATCCGGTCATTTTCACGGGCAGTTCATCCTCTTTCAGAATGACATCGCGATAAAGATTTGTGAGTGGCACTTCAGCCGTTGGAATGAGGTAAAGATCATCTACACCCACGTGGTACATTTGACCTTCTTTGTCAGGGAGCTGCCCTGTTCCATAACCGCTGGCTTCATTCACCATTAAAGGCGGCATAAACTCTTTGTAGCCGGCTTTAAAAGCTTCATCCAAGAAGAAGTTGATCAACCCTCTTTGCAATCGGGCACCTTTGCCCGTGTATACTGGAAATCCAGCGCCGGTAATTTTTGTACCGAGCTCAAAGTTGATTAAGTCATAATCATTGATCAAATCCCAGTGTGGTTTTTTGCCCTCATGCAGCGTAGGGATATTTCCCCAGCGGTACACTTCCACATTATCGTCTGCCGTTTTACCTTCGGCTACTTCGGCGTGGGGTACGTTGGGCACTTGATACAAGAGTTGTTTCAAGGCCTCTTCATGTTGGGCCAATTGACCTTCTAGCTCTTTTGCTGCTTCTTTGAGCACAGCCGTGCGAGCTTTTAAGCCGTCTGCTTCGTCCTTTCTTCCTGATTTAAACAAATCGCCGATTTCTTTTGACAATTTATTGGCTTCAGCCAAATTGTTATCCAAATCGGTTTGCGTTTTACGGCGCAAGTCATCTGTTTGAAGAATTTCTTCAATCGTTGCACTGAAATCTTTGTTACGCTTTGCCAATCCTTTTACGACGGCATCTTTGTTTTCACGAATATGGGCTACGAGCAACATAAGCTATGGGTTAGATCTTTATCGAATACGAAAAAAATAAAAAACTCCTGATCTAGCACTAGGCTTGACCAGGAGTTTTAGAACGTACTATCCTCACCGGTTAGGCCTGAGCAGGAATAACCGAAACGAAGGATTTGTTATCTTTTTTCTTGCGGAACTCAACAGTACCGTCGATGAGTGCATACAAGGTGTGGTCTTTACCCATACCTACGTTTACACCTGCATTGTGACGAGTACCACGTTGACGCACGATGATATTACCAGCGATACAAACTTGGCCGCCATATAACTTAACGCCTAGGCGTTTGCTTTCTGATTCGCGACCGTTTTTTACTTTACCTTCACCTTTCTTGTGTGCCATTGTATTGGGGTGTTTTAGGTTTTCGGATTAACCGATTTTTTCAATTTTGAGTTCAGTCAAATAAGCGCGGAAACCATTTTTCTTTTGGTAGCCCTTACGACGTTTCTTTTTGAAGACGATTACTTTATCGCCTTTAAGGTGTTGTACTACCGAAGCAGTAACTTTCATACCTTCTACAGCTGGGGCGCCAACAGTCACTTTGCCACCATCTTCTACTAGAAGCACGCGGTCGAAATTAACTTTCGAACCTTCAGCGTCTTGAAGACGGTTAACGAAGATCTGCTGATCTTTTTGTACTTTGTACTGATGCCCTGCTATCTCTACAATTGCGTACATGATGAGATGTTTTTTTGGGTTATTTCCTCATTTTGAGGGGGGCAAATATACGAAGGATTTTTGATTTATCAACAAATCTGAATGAAAACCCTAGCTCTGGGCATAAAAATAGGCTTTTTCATTGGATATAAACCTCTTAACCCGGTTTATCTCCGCTAAAAAAGCCTGTTTTTGTAGTTTTAAAAACCGATTAGTCGTACTTCGGTTTTTTATCGCGCTTTTCAGCACGTTTTTCTTTGATAGACTTAGTCGCTTCCTTCTTCGTCTCTTTCTTTTGGTTCATTCCTTTTGACATGATGATCTAGTTTTTTGGATGATGTATGCGAAGATAAAGACTGTGCATGGGAGATCAAAGTGATTTCGTGAAAATCCCGCTAGTTTTTTTTCAAAAAAAAACTACCCCGTTTGGGGTAGCTTTTTAACCTTGAATCAAATCTTTAATCCGTTAGCGATGATTAGCCGCTACACATTTCACATGCATCAGGATTGTCGAGTGAACAAGCAATAGCTGCTTGTTGACGTGCAATATCTTCTGCGCTCATGCCGCTGTAGGGCGATTGAACTTCGAAATTCATAGCTGATTGCGTTACGGCTACTGGAGCGGCGTTTACGGCCACTTCTGTTGCTACAGCTTCCGCTACTTCCGTTGCTGGTTGTTCGGTGTACTTCTTTTCTACGGTGAATTTAATTGCATCCGTCGCTGCTTTGGTGCGGAGGTAATACATACCTGTTTTCAATCCGCGCTCCCAAGCATAGAAGTGCATAGAAGTCAACTTACCGAAGTTCGGGTTTTCCATGAATACGTTCAACGATTGGCTTTGGCAGATATAAGCTCCGCGCTCGGCTGACATTTCGATGATCGCTTTTTGAGAAAGTTCCCAAGCTGTTTTGTAAAGCGCCTTTAAATTATCTGGAATCTCAGCAATGTTTTGAACTGAACCATTGGCTGCGATCACTTTGTTTTTCAAATCTTCGTTCCAAATACCCAAGTTTACCAAGTCCTTCAAAAGGTGCTTGTTCACGATGATGTACTCACCAGCCAATACACGACGAGTGTAAATATTGCTCGTGTATGGTTCGAAACACTCGTTATTACCTAGGATTTGTGCTGTAGAGGCTGTTGGCATTGGAGCGAGCAAGAGTGAGTTGCGCATTCCAAATTCTTTGATCTCTTCTTTCAACACATCCCATTCCCAACGGCTAGTAGGCTGCACATTCCACATATCAAACTGAAGAATACCTTTCGAAGCTGGTGATCCAGCAAACGTTTGGTATGGACCATCAATTTTAGCCAAGTCTTTCGACGCTGTGCATGCTGCGTAGTAGATGGTCTCGAATACTTCTTTATTCAGTTTGCGCGCCTCTGTGCTATCAAATGGGAAACGCATCAATATGAAGGCATCAGCTAAACCTTGCACACCAATGCCAATAGGACGGTGACGCATGTTACTGTTGCGTGTTTCAGGAACTGGATAGTAGTTACCATCAATAATACGGTTCAAGTTGATGGTCAACTGGTAGGTTACTTCAAACAACTTGTCATGATCGAAGCTACCGTCTTTCACAAACTTAGGAAGAGCGATAGAACCCAAGTTACACACGGCGATTTCGTCAGCAGAAGTGTACTCCATGATTTCGGTGCACAAGTTTGAAGACTTGATGGTACCGAGGTTTTGTTGGTTGCTCTTTCCGTTAGCGGCATCCTTGTAAAGCATATAAGGCGTACCGGTTTCGATTTGTGATTCCAAAATTTTGAACCACAGATCTTGCGCTTTGATGGTTTGACGACCGCGGCCTTCCGTTTCGTACTTGGTGTACAACGCTTCAAACTCAGGGCCCCACACATCCGAAAGACCTGGACATTCGTTAGGACACATCAAGGTCCACATTCCATCATCTTTCACGCGTTGCATGAACAAGTCTGGAATCCATAGCGCATAGAACAAGTCGCGAGCGCGTGCTTCTTCCTTACCGTGGTTTTTCTTTAGATCGAGGAATTCGTATACATCAGCGTGCCATGGCTCGAGGTAGATTGCGAAAGAACCTTTGCGCTTTCCACCGCCTTGGTCAACGTAACGAGCAGTGTCATTAAACACTTTCAACATAGGAACAATACCATTGCTTGTACCGTTGGTTCCTTTGATGTAAGAACCTTTCGCACGCACGTTGTGGATGCTTAGACCGATACCGCCAGCGCTTTGGGAGATGAGCGCGCTTTGTTTTAATGTATTGTAAATACCATCAATAGAGTCGCTTTGCATTTGCAACAAGAAACAGCTACTCATTTGAGGCTTAGGTGTACCCGCATTGAAAAGCGTTGGGGTGGCGTGTGTAAACCAGCCTTCACTCATCATATTATAGGTACGCACCACTTGATCGAGGTCGTGTTTGTGAACACCTACAGCAACACGCATAAACAAGTGCTGCGGACGTTCAGCCACTTTGCCGAACAATTTCAACAAATAAGAACGCTCTAGGGTTTTGAAACCGAAGTAATCAAAATTGAAGTCGCGATCATAGATGATGGTGCTATCCAATAGAGGTGCGTTCTCCATAACGATCTCATAAACATCTTGAGCCAACAATCCAGCGTTTTGGCCGGTTTTCGGATCAACATATTCGTAGAGGTCCTTCATAGTTTGAGAGAACGACTTCTTGGTATTTTTATGAAGGTTACTCACAGCTATACGCGATGCCAACAAGGCGTAGTCTGGGTGAGTAGTGGCGTTGGTAGCCGCAATTTCTGCTGCTAAATTGTCCAATTCGCTGGTAGTAACACCATCGTAAACTCCTTCAATCACCTTCATGGCGATTTTAACAGGATCAACGATAGGGTTCAAGCCATAGCACAGTTTGGTAACACGTGCTGTGATCTTGTCGAACTTGACACTTTCCTTGTGACCGTCGCGTTTAATAACGTACATAAGTACTTCCTCCGTGTGGTTAATAGGGTGTTGGAAAACAATATTATCTACTCATCAGAGAAATGTTCTCCCTGTCCTCTGATGATGAGAAATTCGGTTAATCGTGATCGGCTTTCACAAGCAGATCCAAATGTTGTTTAGGTAGTAGAAAAGTCTTGCGACCTGTCTATAGTTAGTCTCGGCTAAGCCAAGATAAGGTTCTCACTAAAAATCTTCATCCAAACTAAAGCCTTGTTTTTCCTTATCGGCCATAACACCGGCTTTTTGGTAATCGCCCACTCTTTTCTCGAAGAAGTTGGTCTTTCCTTGCAGAGAGATCATCTCCATAAAGTCAAATGGATTTGGCTTATTGTACACTTTTTCGTTGCCCAACTCCACCAATAGGCGGTCAGCCACAAATTCGATGTACTGCGCCATCAATTCTGAGTTCATACCGATCAACTTCACAGGAAGCGCGTCGATGATGAATTCTTTTTCAATTTCTACAGCGTTGGTGATGATCTCGCGGATGCGCTCTTTCGGAAGTTTGTTCACGATATGCTCGGTGTACAACAAACAAGCAAAATCGCAATGCAAACCTTCGTCACGGCTAATCAACTCGTTACTAAAACTCAAGCCGGGCATCAAACCGCGTTTTTTCAACCAGAAAATACTGCAGAAGCTACCACTGAAGAAAATACCTTCCACTGCAGCAAAGGCCACCAAGCGTTCCGCGAACGAGTCGCTTTTAATCCAACGCAAAGCCCATTCTGCTTTCTTCTTCACACAATCCAAGGTGTCAATTGCTTTGAACAAGTAATTTTTCTCAGCTGTATCCTTGATATACGTATCGATCAACAATGAGTAGGTCTCACTGTGGATGTTCTCCATCATAATTTGGAAGCCATAGAAAAACTTAGCTTCTGTGTATTGCACCTCACGCACGAAGTTTTCGGCGAGGTTTTCATTCACAATACCATCGCTAGCCGCAAAAAACGCCAACACGTGCTTAATGAAGTGACGCTCGTCGTCGTTCAACTTCGTATTCCAATCTACCAAATCAGCTTCTAAGTCAATCTCCTCTGCCGTCCAGAAATTCGCTTCTGACTTTTTGTAAAAATGCCATACGTCCTCATGCACTATTGGAAATAGTACAAAACGATCTGGGTTTTCTTTTAATATCGGTTCTTCGTGTATCATGTTGGTTTTAACAATTTCTCCCTCTTCTTGTTGGATACCCACGTGAAAAAGGATCGCTGTTATCTTAAAAACGGTTAGTCCTATCTGTTTTTTAGAGGCTATCAATACTACCTCTTTGTGTTTCAATGAAAACCACAGGTTTTATAGGCCTTTCAGGGATTTTCATTGAGGTCCTCAAAGATTCATTAAAAGAGATAAAAAACCAATCTAAAACAGTTAACAACAAGCCCCACTTTTTAACATGACAACGCACCGCCTTCCGCTAATCCTTACTAGCACTGATTTTCTCAAAAGCCAACACCAGTTCTGTCAGTAACACATAGCCAAATTGACCGAAAAAGATGGCACGCGATTTATAGGCTGACAAATTCACTTTCAATTTGTTAATTCTATTTTACGAATAATGGAATAAGTGTAGAAAAATTGTTAGAAACTGAGACTACTTTTTATTTTTCTATTCCACCTGTTTGAGTTACGCGTGCGCGTTCCTTTTTATATACGTTATGTCAGTATTTTGGCAAGGGCACGATTTTTAACGAGGCTGCGGCCGCATTAATTACATTTGCAACCCTCTGTCTTCGGACGGACTATTTTTCAAAGCATATGATTGGAACTTTCAATAAAATCCTAAAACGAATATTAGGAGACAAAAGAGAAACAGATCTCAAGTCGGTACAACCGCTCGTTACACGCATCAACGAGATTGGCACTACTCTTACCGGCATTAGCCACGACGAACTGCGCAATCGCGCTACAGCCCTCAAAATGCGCATCGCTGATCATACTGCTGCCATGGAAAAGGAAATCGTTGTTTTAAAAGAACAAGCGGAGTCCTTGCCTTCTTCAGAGCTCGAACAAAAAGAAGCGATTTTCAATCAAGTTGATGCCCTTACCAAAGAGATCGATCAAGAGATTGAAAAAGTGCTCGAGGAAATATTACCAGAGGCTTTCGCCATCGTAAAAGAAACCGCTCGCCGTTTGAAAGAAAACAGCGAAATCATCGTCACTGCCAGCGAAGTGGATAAAATGCTCGCACTCAGCGGACGTAAAGATTATGTAACCATCTCTGGCGATAAAGCCATTTGGAAAAACTCTTGGGATGCCGCAGGTAATAAGGTGACCTGGGATATGGTACACTACGATGTGCAGTTAATTGGTGGTATTGCGCTTCACTCAGGGAAAGTGGCGGAGATGACAACCGGAGAGGGTAAAACCCTTGTGGCTACGCTGCCCGTATTCCTCAATGCGCTCGCCGGTAAAGGTGTGCACGTAGTAACCGTAAACGACTACCTCGCCAAACGTGACTCAGAATGGATGGGACCCTTATATGAGTTCCATGGATTAACCGTTGACTGCATCGACCGTCACCAGCCCAATTCTCCTGCCCGTTTAAACGCTTATCGCGCCAATATCACCTTTGGTACCAACAACGAATTTGGTTTCGACTATCTCCGCGACAATATGGCTGTAGATGCCAACATGCTCGTTCAACGCAAACACCATTTCGCCATTGTCGATGAGGTCGATTCTGTATTGATCGATGAAGCTCGAACTCCATTGATCATTTCTGGTCCAACACCTCGTGGCGATCAGCAAGAATTTGACAACTTGAAACCAAAAGTTCAGTTGCTCATCAATGCTCAGCGACAAGCCACTACCGACTTTTTGACTTTTGCAAAAAAGAAATTACAACCTGAATCAGGTTCATCTTCGAAAGAAGATACCCAAGAAGGAGGTCTTGCTCTTTTCCGCGCCTACCGCGGTTTGCCAAAGAACAAAGCGCTCATCAAATTTTTGAGTGAAGAAGGAATGAAGGCCCAGCTTTTGAAAACAGAAGCCGGATTTTTAGCCGACAATCAGCGCAATATGCCGCAAGCGGATGCGGAACTTTTCTTTGTTATTGATGAAAAAAATAACCAAGTAGAGTTAACAGAAAAAGGTATTCACCTTATGTCTTCCAACATGGAAGACGATCGCTTCTTTGTGTTGCCCGACATCGGAACGGAAGTAGCTGAAATTGAAAAACGCGCGCAAAACGATGAAGAAAAAGCGCGCATGCTCGAAGCTTTACAGCGCGATTACGCTGTGAAAAGCGAACGCATACATACCATCAACCAGTTGTTGAAGGCTTATTCGCTCTTCGAAAAAGACGTGGATTATGTGGTGATCGACAACAAGGTTAAAATTGTTGACGAACAAACGGGTCGTATCATGGAAGGCCGTCGTTATTCGGATGGCTTGCACCAAGCGATAGAAGCGAAAGAAAATGTAAAAGTGGAAGCCGCTACACAAACGTACGCGACCATTACCTTACAAAACTACTTCCGCATGTATCACAAACTCGCTGGTATGACTGGTACAGCTGAAACAGAAGCAGGAGAGCTTTGGGATATTTACAAGTTGGATGTGATGATCATTCCAACTAACCGTGGCATTCAACGCAAGGATATGGATGATAAAGTCTATAAAACCAAGCGTGAAAAATACAATGCTGTTATCGAAGAGATTACAGCCCTCAGCGGACAAGGTCGCCCAGTGCTCGTGGGTACTACCACTGTGGAAGTATCTGAGTTGTTGAGCAAAATGCTCCGCCTCCGCGGTATCGAGCACCAAGTATTGAATGCCAAGATGCACCAAAAAGAAGCCGACATTGTTGCGCTCGCTGGTCGCCAAGGCACCGTAACAATTGCCACTAACATGGCAGGTCGTGGTACGGACATCAAATTGGGAGAAGGAGTGAAAGAGTTGGGCGGTTTGGCCATTATTGGTACCGAGCGCCATGACTCGCGTCGTGTTGACCGTCAGTTACGCGGTCGTGCTGGTCGTCAAGGTGACCCAGGGTCTTCTCAGTTCTATGTATCGCTTGAAGATGATTTGATGCGTTTGTTTGGTAGCGACCGCATCGCTAAAATGATGGACAGCTTAGGCATGAAAGAGGGCGAAGTAATTCAGCACTCCATGATTACGAGCTCCATTGAACGTGCGCAGAAAAAAGTAGAAGAAAACAACTTTGGTATTCGTAAACGACTATTGGAATATGACGACGTGATGAACTCACAACGCGAAGTCATCTACAAGCGCCGTAAGCACGCATTATATGGCGAGCGTTTGAAGTTGGATATCGACAACATGTTCTACGATCTTTCAGCCAACGTGGTGATGAGTCATCATAGCTCCAAAAACTATGAAGCCTTTAAGTTAGATATGATTCGTTTCTTCGGTATTGATTTGGACATCACAGAAAGTGATTTCATCAGTGCCAAAGAGAACGTGATGATTGACAACGTATATCGCGCGGTAGAAGCAGCTTACAAGCACAAGGTAGAAACACTTGCCTCTGAAGTGTATCCGAACATCAAGCAAGTCTATGAGAACAATCCAAATGGATATGTAAACATGGCTATTCCGTTTACTGATGGCCGCAAAGGCATTCAAGTAGCAGTAAACATGGAGCAAGCGGTAAAAACGGAAGGACGCGAAGTGATCTCTGCACTTGAAAAGGGCATTACACTTGCGATCATTGATCAGAACTGGAAAGAGCATTTGCGCGCGATGGATGATTTGCGCGGTAACGTTCAGTTTGCAGCGCACGAGCAGAAAGACCCCCTTTTGATTTACAAATTTGAAAGTTATGAGTTGTTTAAGCAAATGATTGCAAAAACCAACTCAGAGATTGCAGGATTCCTTATCGGCGCAGTGATACCACAGCAGCAAGCACCTCGTCCATCAGCAGCACCTCGTCCGGTGGAGCAACCGAAAGTGCAAATTCAAAAAGCGGAGGCCCGTAATTTGAATGAACAAGTCAGTGCTTCACGACCTGATGCCGGGGCTCAGCCAGCGGCAGTAAAAGTTCCTATTAAGGCCGAAACCAAAATTGGACGTAATGATCCATGTCCTTGTGGTTCGGGCAAGAAGTATAAAGCTTGTCACGGGCAGGGTACAGCAGCCTAAAAACGTATAAATAATATGCAGACTCCCGTTAGGAATAACGGGAGTTTTTTTTGCATAACAAGTACTTGGATATGTCGTTATTTTTTAGGTAAAGACCTTATAGGTCTAAGACCTATAAGGTCTTACACAAACCGCGCCGTATAGGATAAACGAATAATTTATATCTATCTTCGATTCATGAAAAACATTTTCGATCCAGCTGATGCGGAGTCGTTTGTAAAACGAATTGATCAACTCACACCACAAAGCACACCCCAATGGGGAAAAATGAATGTGGCACAGATGCTCGCACATTGCAATGTGACCTACGAAATGATTTATGAAAACAAGCATAAACCAGCAAAAGGATTTAAGCGCTTTATCCTGAAACTTCTGGTAAAACCTGTAGTAGTGGGCAACAAACCATATAAGCCTAATAGCCCAACAGCACCGGCGTTTTTGGTGGTCAATGAACGTGAATTTGAAAGCGAAAAAACACGATTGAAACAGTATATTCAAAGGGTAGCCACCGATGGTGCTACTAAGTTTGAAGGAAAAGAATCCAATTCATTTGGTGCACTCCAAGCAAGTGAGTGGAACACGATGATGGCCAAACACCTGGAACACCATCTAAGACAATTTGGTGTATAAAAAAAGGCTCTCATCTGAGAGCCTTTTTTTTATTCTACAACTAATCGCAGTACTTCTTTTTTGTCACCCTGGGTAAAGTGCACCATATACACTCCGTTGGCCCACTGTTGGGTATCTATTCGTTTTTCAAGACGCGTTCCGCGAAGTATCATTTCTTCGCTCATCACCAGTTGCCCTTGAACATTAAATACGCTCAAACTCGCTTTTCCTCCCAATACTCCCGTAACACTCATCACACATTCTCCTTGTGTAGGATTAGGATAAAGCACGCTACTTAATGTACCACTTCCCTCCTCTACTGACAAAGCCTCAAGAATATTGATATTGTCCACGTAAACCACGTTTCCATAATGGCCGCGGTTCTGAAAGGCAAAGATCACCTCTCCGCTCAGCGAGGTGTTTACCAGCACTTGTTCATGTCTCCACTCTGTAGCTTCAGGCACAAAATAATCGGTACCCATCGATGCTGTAGTCGAAAGTTCCGCACCACCCTTGAGCCAAATTTGTGTCCATGTGTCACCACAGTCAAGCGAATACAGCAAGGCTAAACTATCTACATAAGTTGCACTGTATTGCTGATAAGCCACATCAAATTCAACAACCGGCAAACTGATATTCAGCTTACCCATCCATACTTCATCGCGGTCGCCTGCGGCGTCGTAGTAATAGTTGTCATAACGCATACTATACGCTCCAATGCCTTCATTACTTGCATTGCCCGTAACTGTCCATTGATTATTGCCCACCAACTGCCATGTTTCATCAAAACCGCCCGTTTCAAAATCTTCTGCTTCAAACGCATCGAGCGCTTCAAGAGAACTGATGTACTGTGTTTTCGTGATGGTAGAGGTATTGGGGCCATCCGTAACTGTAAGAGTAACGTCGTAAGTTCCTGTCGCATTATAAACAACTGTTGGGTATTGCTCCGTACTTGACGCTGGCGTTGCGCCTGGGAAGCTCCATTGGAAAGTAGCATTTTGTGTGCACACACTGTGATCTACGAAATGAACCGCATTACCTGGACAGAAAAAGTTATTGCTTTCTGCCGCAAACTCAGCAATAAGTTCGCTTGGTTCAAAAGCAGGCGCTTCCCAAACACCTAAATTCCATGTAGCTAAACGCACTACATTTTGACGTTGAAAAGGAACAATTCGCAAAGGCTCTGTACTAGCTGGTAAGCCTGAGCTGTATGGCTGCCAATCTGTGTGAGTGAGATTGCGGTAATAAACCAATCCATTTTGCAAAGCAATATATACACCGCCATTGGTGCCTATTTGATGCGCTATGGCCCAAACATATTCGCCATTCAATACGGGCGTTGTCCAGTTCTGCCAATTGACTCCAGCATCATTTGAATAAAAAACTTTGTTTCCATTTGTTCCATCATAATAGGAAACCCAAATTTCGTTTGGATTGGCACCACCGAGTGTAAAACTCAAATACCTCAACGAAGAGGGCAATGAAATTTGTTCCCACGAAATTCCATGATCGGTAGATCTCCAAATAACAGAAGTATTACCTACCGCTTGTTGCAAATACAAGTAGTTATGGTCCGCATAGCTTTGCTCGATCCAAAGCACATCGTTGTCAGTATTCGTACCAAAGGTGTATGCCAGTTCAAATGAAGCGGCTCCATCACCTGATCGATAGATACTGTTTTCCTTCCCAGCCCATGCTACATTATAGTAAGCATGATCAAACATGATGCGCGAGCTACCGTTGTTCCAATAAGATTCATTCGGCTGAATACCCACGGCGAAATATTGCGGATCTCCTGATAAATCTTCTGGCAAAAAATACCCACCAATGTCCGAGTGAATCGTTGCATTCTCATCGGAATAGTTTACATATCCCGTAGGAGCCTCACCACCGCCGAGCGCCAAAAATTCTCCTGACGGATAGTTTTCTAGGTAAGCCATATTTCCATTATGATATCGACCACCCACCATTACATCTTCACTCCATCCCTGATCATATCCCCATAGGTTAACGGCTTGAATACCGCGATTTAAGTTTTGATGACTTTGCATAAAGTCATTTGAAAAACCAATACCTCCATCATTACTAAACCAAATTTCCTCAGTTGTAGGACTCGTTTTATAAATGTGATATTCCTGTTGATCAACATGGAAATAATCGATGCCTCCAATGTATCCGCCAACACCTTGGTACGTAGTTGCAGCATCGGTGCTGATCCACAAGTTTAAACCACCGATCAATATTTTATCGGGATCTAGTTGCGAAGCAATAAGGGTGGTATTATAATGGATCTGAGTATAGTCGCCATCATCGCCTTGGAAATTCATGAGATTGGGATGCGTATCTGTATAAGGCGTACCGATACTTCCATGAGGTAGCGACCACGTATCACCGGCATCATAGCTCACCCAAGTGCCCACCCAACCGTTGGTTGTTACAGATGACCCTGCATTTTGATAACCGACTAAAACAGCATAGATCCGGTTAGGATCAGCCTCAGTAGTAGCCAATCTACCTCCTTCTATAGCGATATCGCCCATGGAAGAGTCGAACCAACCATTGACAGATAAGGAAAAAGTTATACCGCCATCGGTACTTTTGTAAAAACGTGAATAGCCCACCAAGTTATCGTACTGAATGGTGTACACCACCGAAGGATCATTCGGTTTGAAAGCAATGGTTTCACAGTTTCGAGGAAGTACTTCTATCCAATTATCACCAAGATTGGTGCTTCTAAATAATCCCTGATTCGTTGCGGCAAAGAGTGTATTTGTATTCAACGGATCAAACGCAAATTCCCACGCAGAAACATTTTGACTAACGAACGATGGTTGGCCTATGACAGTCCAAGTAGCACCGCCATCATCTGAACGCCACAAATCATTCGCTGCGCTCATGAACACAACATTGATATCATCCGGTTTTATTTTCACCGCACTCACTGAACCAATGATATAATTAGACGTCGCATGTGTCCAATGCTGCCCGCCATCAATGGTCTTATACAAACCTCCACTCTCCGTGCCACAGAACAAAACTTGTGGATCTACCATTGACCGATCGTGACAATAAACGTTGCTGTGTCTAAAACCAGGTGTAAGCGTTCCATCATCCACTACGTGATGAATAGGACCTTCATATGCCCAAAGGTTACCTCCCCCCAATCGCTGCTGATCGCCTTGCTTTTGCTTCACCTCCAAACTCTTTTGTTCCACCGCATCCCATACTATTCGACCATCTTCCTTCACGTGTGATTTCACTGAATTCACCCATCGTTTGAAATACTGCGTATGCACCGTTTTTTCAAAAACATGTTGATCAAAATAATCCTGATACGCATTGAGCACCTCAAAATAATTCGGATCTTCCGCATACATCATCCGCGCCCATTCAGGAAGATCAGTATCTGTGTCACGTACTTTTTGTAAATGACTTTGTGCCTCGAGTACATAAGGTAAAAAAACGATCGAGAAAAGAAAGAAAAGCTGTCGAAACATGAGCTTGTTTTTTTTATAAAACTAGCCAAAACCCATAGAAAAGCAAATTAAAGTACCTTCGCTTCTAAGCACTTTTTAAACAGCCCCTAATGAGTATTGTATTAACCTTGGTTGCCACAGGTATATTTTTAGGATTATTGTTCATCATTCTTCTTTTGATAGGTATTATTCAAAAGAAAAAAGAAATGATCTATGTGGCTCTTCTATGCCTTTTACTCGGAGGAGCATGCGGCATTTGGGCCGTATATGAAGCGGTATCCCGCACCGTTCATACTTTAGAAAAAGCCTTTGAACCGAGCACTGGGGCTGAATTGTTTACTAGCACGTATGGCGCTATGGACTCTTGCACCACGGTAATGCACTTTAAGCTTGCCCAACTACCTCGGATAGACAACTTCAATCTCATGCAAGGTTCTACTTGTCCGAAACAAATTGACCATTTGCTTTCCATCGTTTCATTTGAGCAATCAATGGCTTTTGCCAGCAGCCAAAAGCAGAATGAAGCTTATTCTTTTGTCGAAAATTGGATGAACATTGAATTACTCGGCGACAGCATCCACATTTGGTTACATGAAGATTTGGAGCAACAATATTCCCTCACACTCATCACCAATACCGATAGTACCGAGTTTATTTCGATTGAACAATTCGATCATTAATTTTTCCAGCATACACTAATTCGATTAAAAAATAGTTTTCTATCTGTTGTGGAATTTTTCCGGCTAAACTATCTAACCAAAAACAGACAGATGAAAACCTACCTTGTTTACTTAGTTGCCTTTCTCCTTTCTATTCAGTCGTATTCTCAATCCAAAGACACCCTCTTTGTGATCAATGCCACTACCGACCAATTCAATTTGGACGAGCTTGTTCAATTACAGCCCAAAGCAATTGTATTAGAAGGTGTTTTTAGTGATCGTCAATGGAAAAAAATTCTTTCCGCTTTGCCCAAGGATAAAGCACTGAAGATGTTGTGCATTCAAAACAATGAATTGGAAACACTTCCTTATGAACTTTCCAAAAACTACGGCGTAAAACACTTGATCATTCGCCAAAATCCCTACTTAGATTTAGACGCTTCTGGATCCACGCTTGGCGATTGGAAGTGCTTAGATAAAGTAGCCTTAGAAGTAGAAGAAGCCGAAGACATACCTCAAGAATGGTGTGCGTTTAATCACATTGAACAGGTGCTTTGTATTCATCCCGAATATGCGCTAGATGCCTCGCTTGATGATGTGAAGCTTCCTTTCCAAAAATACAGTACATATTTAACTGATGATTCGTCACCTGCCAAGCGGTTGAATCTAGAAGTGATCGGCTATCTGCCCACACAGCCTACGGCAAAAAATCAACACGAATTTTTCAGCGAAAAAATTGACACCATTGCCTGTCAAAAACACTTTGTTTCCTTCACTTCGCCAGCACCAAAACTAGATGAGGTTAAAACAGTTCAAGTGATCAACAACACCAAAAACCAAGTCATCGTTTATCCCAAGTCAGGTACTGAAATTTTTATTCCCGCCAACGCATTTGTTACTGCCGATGGAAAAAATATCACAGGAGAAGTAGCCATCGACTATCGCGAGTTTCGCAATCCGCTTGAATTTGTCATGAGTGGCATACCCATGTCCAATATCAATGGGGCAGATCCCAACAATTATTTTCGTTCCGCTGGTATGCTCGAAATCAACGCTTCTATCAATGGAGAGGAAGTTTTTTTGAAACCGGATAAAAACGTTACGATCAATTTTGAATCAACCGATGGTGAAGAAAATTTTCCTCTTTGGACTTTTAACGACTCTCTCAACCAATGGAAAGAAATTGGCCAAAGTACACCCGTAAAAAAAGCCGCACCTCGTCAGATTCTCACCGCTGCATTTTACTCATACCGCACCGCTCTTCAGCAATCCGCTTGGCGAAACGACACCACTAGCCTCAAAAATCGTTTTGAAAGTGCTAACTATCGAGGTGTTTTTCCAGCATCGCGTTCGTACCAAACATCGATCAACCAAGGCGGCAGCATCGTACTTTATAACGTACGCCGAACCAAAGCCAAAGAAGTTGTTTTTTCCATTCGAAATAACGGCCACAACAAAGAACTCGGTCATTTGGCATCTTTGTCCTTCCGTTTAGATTCTGAAGAATATACACGCTCAAAATTCCGTCGTCGTTTTTCTCCCAAAAAATGTGATCTGAATGATGCCCGTGTTGAGGTAGTCAATGGCAATTATATACTCCGCATCAAGGATGGAAAAAACATCATCGACCTGCCTGTGACTCCCGTAAAATACCATATAAAGAAAAAAAGTGCCGAAGAAATCAACATCAAATCTCCTTACAAACGATATCAAAAAACACTGAATCGCCGATCAACCGTATTCAACAAAAAAATTTCACGGAAGAAAAACTTCCTTGCTGTGTCCGTACCCACTTCACCTGAAGATGCTTACAAGGCTGCATTTCCACTTATGACCGAATGGGAAAAAGAACTTACGCTTGACCAATGGAAAATGCATGTAGATAGCATTGAACAGAAAGAAATTGATCTCCTCAGCGGGACGGATGCCACAGCATCGAATTTTACCCGTCACTTAACACTCAATAATTTTGGTATATTCAATTGCGATCAAATCAAAAGAATGGACGAACCCGTTATTGTTTTGGCTAACTATACCAAAGACCAAAACGTAATCAACACCGGTAATAAATTGTACGTCATTAATCAAAAAACCAAAAGCATATTCTACTATGGTTTTGGTGGATATGAATATACCCCTTCGCGTTTCGTAATGGATGCTGCCGATCAGAACTTAATCCTCCATTTCAAAGATGAGGAGATGGCCTATTACCAACTCGATCCCAAGAGCTTTGAAATTGATCCTCTTCGAAAAAACACGATACCCCTTACCTCCATACCACAGGGTATGACTACTGGTGAATTGGTCACACTTATTGGTCTTTAAGAAAAGATCAAGTAACAACTGGAAAAACCAACTACGAGCACTACCGC